>JAFWDW010000143.1 GCA_017515965.1 Lachnospiraceae bacterium | reverse complement strand
GATGCGCTGCGAGGAGTCTAAGCTCACGACCGTCAGGGGTCTTCAGGCGATCGGCTATGATACGATCGCGGCCGGTGACAGCTTTAATGACCTGGGCATGATCCTGGCGAGTAAAGCCGGTTTTCTTTTCAGGAGCACAGAGGCGATCAAGGCACAATACCCGCAGCTGCCGGCGTTTGAAGAGTTCGATGAATTCTTAGCCGCGATCAAAGCTGCGCTGTAAGGAGAGCGAGATGGCTGATCAGAAAAAATACGTGATGGCACTCGATGCCGGAACGACCAGCAACCGGTGTATTCTGTTTAATCATGAGGGAGAGATCTGCGCCGTAGCTCAAAAGGAATTCACCCAGTATTTTCCGCATCCGGGCTGGGTGGAGCACGATGCAAATGAGATCTGGGCGACACAGCTGACAGTGGCTTGCGAGGCTCTTGAGAAAATAGGCGCTACGCCTGATGAGGTTGCCGCGATCGGCATCACCAACCAGCGTGAGACCACCATTGTCTGGAATAAAGAGACAGGTGAACCGATCGGATCTGCGATTGTCTGGCAGTGCCGCCGCACATCAGAGTACGTTGATTCTCTCAAGGAGAGAGGACTGACAGAATTCTTCCGTTCAAGGACAGGGCTGATTCTGGATGCGTATTTTTCTGCAACAAAGCTCAGGTGGCTTCTGGAGAACACCCCCGGTGCCCGCGAGGATGCCGAAGCGGGAAAGCTTCTGTTTGGTACAGTTGACACATGGCTGATCTGGAAACTCTCCGGCGGCAGAGCACATGTGACAGACTATTCCAACGCCTCGCGTACGCTGATGTTCAATATTCATGAACTCAAGTGGGATGAGGATATTCTGAAAGAACTGGATATTCCTGCGTGTATGCTTCCTGAGCCAAGGCCCTCCAGCGATGTCTACAGTACAACACATCCGGCTTTGTTCGGAGAAGAGATCCCGATCGCAGGTGCTGCCGGTGATCAGCAGGCAGCGCTTTTCGGCCAGACTTGTTTTGAACCCGGTGAGGCGAAAAACACTTATGGCACAGGCTGTTTCATGCTGATGAATACGGGCGAGACACCGATCGAATCAAAGAACGGTCTTCTCACTACGATCGCCTGGGGCCTGGACGGCAAAGTAAACTATGCGCTTGAAGGGTCTATCTTTGTGGCAGGAGCATCCATACAGTGGCTGCGCGATGAGCTGAAGATCATTGATTCCGCTCCGGAGGCAGATGTTGAAGCGGAAAAGGTGCCTGATACGAACGGATGTTATGTCGTGCCCGCCTTTACGGGCCTCGGCGCGCCCTACTGGGATCAGTATGCGCGCGGTACGATCGTGGGACTGACACGCGGCGTCAACAGAAATCATCTTATCCGCGCGACACTCGAGTCGCTCGCTTATCAGTCAACAGATGTTCTGCAGGCGATGGAAGCTGATTCGGGCATCCATTTATCCGCGCTTCAGGTGGACGGCGGTGCCTCAAGAAGCGATATCCTGATGCAGTTCCAGGCTGATATCATCAATGCGCCTGTGCTGCGGCCGGCATGTGTCGAGACGACGGCAATGGGTGCTTCGTATCTGGCGGGACTCGCTGTCGGGTTCTGGAGCGACAAAGAAGAGATCAAGAAAAACAGGACGCTCGACCGCACATTTGAGCCTGCGATGAGCGAGGAGATACGTGAAGAGTTGTTAGCCGGCTGGCATAAGGCAGTGAAATGCTCCTTTGGCTGGGCCGCGGAGGAGAAAGCATGATCGCATACCGTGTTATTTGTTTGGTGATAGGCTATATCTTTGGACTGTTTCCTTCAGGAAAATTTGTCGGCAAACTCAAGCAGGTCGATCTGACCAGAGAGGGAAGCGGCAATATCGGTGCGACGAACGCGCTGCGTGTGACCGGCATATCAGGCGGGATCCTGACTCTTCTGGGCGATGTGCTCAAAGCGGTCATTCCGATGCTGCTTGCGCTGGCTATCTTCCATAAGGTCGGAAACGGCAGACAGACACTGATGCTCTACGCGGGTCTCGGTGCAGTGCTCGGCCATGATTTCCCGTTTAACAGAGGATTCAAGGGTGGCAAGGGTGTTGCCAGCCTTCTGGGTGTTGTACTGACGTTTTCACCTCTGATGGTTCCGGCATTGCTTGTGTTGTTTATCATTTTGGCGGTTGCGACCGGATATGTCTCTCTGGCGTCCATGTGTGCGGCAGCAGGATTGGCAATCGAGAGTTATATCTTTGCTGCAACAGGGAGGTTTAAAGATACGGGATCGTTTCTGGTCGAGATATGTGTTATGTTCACAATTATAGCGGCACTGACAATCTTTCAGCACCGCCAGAACATAGCGCGTCTTCGAGCCGGAACAGAAAACCGCTTCGGACATAAAAAGAAATAGATCATCTCCAGTAATTATCTTCATCCTCCGGGATGTCAACAGCTGAAGCATGGAAGGTCGGGTCCTGCCCGGCCTTTTTTTGTTTTTCATAATCTTTCAGCGCCTTTATCGCGATACCGGAGAGGATGAAACAGCACGGAAGATTGATCAGTGTCATGCCGCCCATCGAGATGTCAGCGAAGGCCCAGGCCGCGTCCATCGGAATAATTGCACCGACAAAGATAATGAGAACACAGACAAAATAAAAACCGTTCATAAAACGCTTAGAGGGCTTCTTGTAGTGATTCATGTAGGCAAGAGCATTGTGTGTGTAATAAAGATTACCCAGAAGGGTCGTAAAGGCAAAGAGCGAAAGCGAGATCGTGATAAAAACAGGGCCGGCTCCGCCAAAGACAGTTGAGATAGCATTCTGGACATACGGCGCGCCTGATGTTTCGGCTGAATGGCGGACGCCCGAAGACAGACACATAAGCGCTGTAGCCGTACACAGCAGCATCGTATCAATGTAGACAGAGACAGTTTGGACAAGACCCTGCTTAACAGGATGGGAGACCGTGGCTGAAGCAGACGCATTCGGCGCGGATCCGACACCTGCTTCGTTGGAATACAAGCCGCGTTTGATTCCATAGATCATGCAGGAACCTGAGATGCCCCCGAAAATGGATCTAAAATCGAACGCGTCTTTGAAGATCATGACGAACATATGCGGAATGGAAGTGATATGTGCGAAAATAATGATCAGTGCAATGATCATATAGAAGATACCCATAAACGGGACAACGATCTCGGTCAGTCTGACGATTCTCTTTCCCCCGCCAAACAGGCAGTAAGCGACTAGAACAGCCAGTACACCGCCTACGATAACCGGGGTCCATCTGTGATGGTAAAATGAATAAGCGGCAAAAGAAGACTGCAGGTTAAATGAACACAGGAGATTAAAACCGAATGCATAAGTTGCAAGAAGGAAAAAGCAGAACAGGATC
>JAFWDW010000142.1 GCA_017515965.1 Lachnospiraceae bacterium | reverse complement strand
TTTTTCCCGAAAGAAAACCTTTCTTTGCTGGCTGATGATGACGGTGCCCGTACGATCGAAGAGATCGGTGCGCTGGCAAAGCAGTATGCTGTTAACATTGTGGCCGGCAGCGTAGCCAACAGGCGGAATGACTCCATCTACAATACAGCCTATATCTTTGATCGCGAAGGAAATGTCATCGCATCGTATGATAAGACTCATTTGTTTTCGCCGATGGGCGAGCATGAGTTTTTTGAGGCGGGAGATCATCTTTGCCGATTTGAGCTGGATGGCGTATCCTGCGCTATGATCATCTGTTATGATATCCGCTTTCCGGAACTGACAAGATGCCTGACACTCGGGGGAGTTGATATCTTCTTTGTCGTTTCGCAGTGGCCGGATGTGCGTGCTGACCATCTGCGCACACTGGCAAGGGCGCGTGCGATCGAGAATCAGATGTTTGTCACTGTCTGCAATTCGTGCGGCAGTTACGATGATACACAATACGGCGGTGGTTCTGTCTTGATCGATCCCTGGGGAAAGGTGCTGACTGAAGCCGGTACGGAGGAAGAGATCATAACGGGTGATCTCGATCTTTCTGTTGTAGAAGGCATTCGTTCTTCCATTAACGTCTTCCGTGACAGGCGGGCAGATCTGTACTGATTGCGATCATGACATGCCCCTATATATAGTGTTCTCATGATTGACAACAGATATCAGTACACTCTATAATGTAATGGACAATAAAACGTTCCCCGTGACTGACGGGTAATCGCAGATCACTGCGGAGGACCGGGGAAGCGAAGTGATTTACGCCGACCGTCTGGGCACACTTATTTTGACAGAATAAGTGTGTCCTTGTTCTTTTTCAGGAGGATGATATGAAAAAAGTCGCAATCATTATGGGCAGCGATTCCGACCTGCCCGTTGTTCAAAAAGCAGCGGATCAGTTGAAAGAGTTAGATATCCCGTATGAGATGCATATATACTCCGCCCACCGCACACCGGATGAGGCACGTGATTTTGCGCGCGCTGCCCGGGGGAAAGGGTTTGGTGTGATCATTGCGGCTGCCGGAATGGCAGCGCATCTGGCCGGCGCACTTGCCGCCAACACGACACTTCCTGTGATCGGCATTCCCTGTGCATCAGGCGGCTTGGGCGGTATGGATGCGCTGCTTTCAACTGTGCAGATGCCGCCAGGTATACCGGTTGCAACTGTTGCTGTCGGAGGAGCAAAGAACGCGGCGCTGCTGGCAGCACAGATACTGGCTCTGTCAGAGCCTGATCTTATTCAGAAACTGGATGGCAAAAGGGCGTCAGATGCGGACGCTGTCCGAGCGAAAGACGCGAAGCTCAATGAAAGGTGAAACCAATGAATGATCTCAGATTCTTAAATCTTCTTTCGGAAAAATATCCGAATGTCTGGGCAGCTGCAGCAGAGATCATTAATCTGCGATCGATAACGGCACTGCCAAAGGGAACAGAGTACTTTCTGAGCGATCTGCACGGTGAGCATGAAGCTTTTGTGCACATGATCAAGAGCGCTTCCGGCAATATTAAATACAAAATCGATAATCATTTTGAAGGCGTTTTATCTGAGGAGGAGAGAGACGCTCTGGCGGCTTTGATCTATGATGCAGACAGTGAGCTGAAACGCCGGAAAAAGTCGGAAGACGATTTTGACAAGTGGTGTTCGCAGGTGATCTACCGTCTGATCGATGTCTGCTGGCTCGTGTCGAGCAAGTATACCAGAAAGAAAGTCAGAAAACGTATGCCTCCATACCTTGGAGATGCGATGGATGAACTGCTTCACTCAAAGGACGAAGAGAACAAGGCACACTATTATGATGCGATTATCAGTTCTGTTCTGGAGTGCGGTGTTGCGGAGACGTTTATCAAGGACCTGTCTGAAGTTATTTATAAACTGGCTGTTGACCATCTGCATATCATAGGAGATATCTTTGACAGAGGAGCCCATCCGGAACGTATTATGGATTACCTGATGACACTGCAGGATGTCGACTTCCAGTGGGGCAATCATGATGTCTTATGGATGGGTGCAGCGTGCGGTAACTGGGCATGTATCGCCAATCTTCTGCGCAACAATATCAACTATAACAATTTTGATATGCTCGAGATCGGATACGGCATTAACTTAAGACCGCTCACATCTCTTGCCGACTCGGTATACTGGGAAGATCCCTGTACAGAGTTTAAGCCGCATGTCTATGATGAAAATCAATTCGATCCTGTCAGTCTCCGGATGGCTTCGAGAATGAACAAAGCAATCACAGTGATCATGCTCAAAGTCGAGGGACAGCGCATTCTGGCACACCCTGAATATGAGATGGATCACCGTCTGCTTCTGGACAAGATCGACTGGGAGAAAAAGACAGTGATGATAGAGGGACTTGAATGGCCGATCAAGGATGTCAATTTCCCGACAATGGATCCTGAGAATCCTTATGAATTGACAAGGGAAGAAAAGTTCGTGATGACCACATTGGAAGCTTCATTTAAGAATTCCGAGAAGCTGCAGAAGCATATCCGGTATCTGTTCAATCACGGATCTCTCTTTAAGATCGTGAATGGCAAT
>JAFWDW010000141.1 GCA_017515965.1 Lachnospiraceae bacterium | reverse complement strand
TACTTGCGGAAATCTGCGGACGGACAGACAAGAACGATTAAAAACAGATCAGACTGATTAAGAGAAAGGACTAAAAGCATGAAGGCACATGAACTGAAGGGAAAAAACTTTTTAAAACTGCTTGATTTTACACCTGAAGAAATCCAGGGTTTTATCGATTTTGCAATCGAGCTGAAGGCTATGAAAAAGGCAGGTACACCGCATCGCTACTGCGAGGGCAAAAACATAGTTCTTCTGTTTGAGAAAGACAGCACACGTACCCGCTGCGCATTTGAAGTGGCCGGCGCCGATCTGGGCATGCATCCTGTGTATCTTGGGCCAAGCGGCTCCCAGATGGGGAAAAAGGAAAGCATCGAGGATACGGCGCGTGTTCTCGGACGCATGTTCGACGGGATCGAGTACCGCGGGTTCGGCCAGGATATCGTGGAGGATCTGGCAGCAAATGCCGGCGTGCCGGTCTGGAACGGTCTGACAAATGAATTCCATCCGACCCAGGTCCTGGCTGATTTCATGACCATGCAGGAAGTGGCAGGTCCGCTTAAGGGACAGAAGCTTGTGTTCATGGGCGATGCCCGTTTTAACATGGGCGATTCCCTGATGGTCGGCTGCGCCAAAATGGGCATGCACCTCATCGCCTGCTCTCCGAAGAAATACTGGCCGGGGCAGGAACTGATCGACACCTGTCAAAAGATAGCCAAGGAAACCGGTGCCGTCATCGAGTTTTCCGAGAATCCTTTCGAGGCAGTTAAAGGAGCCAATGTCATCTATACCGATGTATGGGTCTCCATGGGTGAGCCGGATGAGGTCTGGCAGGAGAGGATCGATGACCTGACCCCGTTCCGCGTGACGGCCGATATCATGGAGGCAGCAGGAGAACAGTGTAAATTCATGCACTGTCTGCCCTCCTTCCACGATGTCAAGACAACGATCGGCAAGGACATTTATGACAAATTCGGCATTGACTGCATGGAAGTCGCCGACGACGTCTTTGAAAGTCCGGCCTCCATCGTCTTTGAAGAAGCCGAGAACCGCATGCATACGATCAAAGCTGTTATGGCAGCTACTCTGTAATTCTTAATCTTCACAGAACTGATCAACCCGTTGCGGATTACACCCTGCGCGGAGGCTTAGAAGACGCCGGTACACAGTTTCATAACATAAAGATAGAGCCCGTTACAGTCCCACACACCTTTCGGAGGACGCTTTCGCTCTGGTCAGACGCAGCGGTTCTAGGCGCGCAAAATACGCGCTCCAAGAACCGGCGTCTTCTAAGCCTCCGTGCAGGGTGTGAGCTGTAGCGGGCTTTTTTGTTTTGATATGGACATAAGGAGTAGTTGTATGCTATAATACTACATAATTATGCAACGGTTTTTCGACACTGTTACGCGAGGGGAGCAGACAGGATTTATGGACAGAAAAAAAGTTGCCATCATGACACGTATGGCATTTTACCAACAGGGCAAAGGCAAAGACGATCTGAAGGTCACCCAGTATTATAAAAAAGACTATGCGAGCCTGCACATGTGGTTCTCGCTGATCTGGATGACGATTGGATACGCTCTTGTGATCGGTGCTCTGTTTTTTTCGTTTTCAGACCGCATATTCACGCATACACATCTGAGGTACTATATCCGGCTGGGTATGGCCGTTATCGTTGTGTATCTGATCCTGTTGCTGGTATACGGAATCGCTTCCCACACTTATTATTCCGATAAGCATAAAGCATCGCGGAAGCGGGTCAAAAGATTTATGCGTGATGTGGTTCGTTTGGAGAAAATGTACGGGAGGGATGCAGAGCAATGAATACGACAATGGCCGGAGCAAAAGGACAAATAGGGAAATGGTATTCCAAGAATTCGCAGGTCATTGACAGAGTCGTCCGCGGCGCTTTTGCGTTCCTGTTGTTTGTGGCGATCAACTCTATGACAGGCTATATGAAGAGGCTTGATTCGGTGGCTGTTGCGGCAGGCCTTGCGCTTATCTGCGCTTTTCTGCCGACATCCTTCGTGGCACTGCTGGGCTTTGCGCTTCTTCTGGCTCATTTATCCGCACTGTCACTACCCGTAACGGGCGTGGTTGCTGTTCTGTTCCTCATCATGTACGCGCTGTATTTCCACTTTACACCGCGCCATACGATCTTTTTGCTGCTGGTGCCGATGGCGTTCTGGCTGAAAGTGCCGGCTGTCATTCCGGTTGCGTTCGGTCTGCTCGGATCAACAGCTTTAGCATACCCGATCGCCCTGGGTATCATCATGTACTACACCATCGATTATATCCATGCTAACGCCGGGTCATTCGAGGCGTCCGGTCTTGCCGGTGCGATCACAAAACTCAGTACATTCCTGCGCAAACTCCTGACCAATAAAGAAATGTGGCTGTATGTCCTCGCTTTCGTGGTATGTCTGTGGGTCGTCTCCATGATTAGAAAACGGGATATTCCGCACTGCTGGAAGATCGCAGCTGTTTTCGGAGCGCTTGTCGATCTGCTTATTCTGGCGGTTGGCGCCGCTGTCCTGGCCGTCAAGCTCAACCTGGGCATGCTGCTGATCAGCCATGTTCTGGCTGTCGCCATCGGACTGATCCTCGAGTATCTGTTCTTCAATGTTGACTATAAACACAAAGAGTCTCTCCAGTTTGAAGATGATGACTATGTTTATTATGTGAGCGCGATCCCGAAAGTTAAAAGCGGGGCAGAACCTCAGAAAGAGGTCAAGCGCTTAAAGAAAGAATCTAATGAGAAAGCGGCTTCAAAGGACAAGAAAACCGCTGAAAAGAAAGACGGGAAGAAAGCAGATAATAAGAAAACTGAAACTGCTGAAAAGAAGCAGGGGAATAAGAAATCATCCAAGAATAAGAAAAAGAACAACGCCGGCAAGCAGAACAGTTCCAAAGAGTCCGGATCTTCGAAGCAGCGCGGAAAGAAGAAAGAGAATGAGAAGCGTGCTGATCAGCCCGCAAAGAGCGGACAGGCACATAAAGATCCGAACTGGAAAGACGGCATGACGGATGAACTGCTTATGACACAATCTCTAAGAAGAGATTTGGAGAAAGAACTTTAAAGGGGGTTAGTCTTTGTCAGCTCAGATTAAAGACTATTTTGCATCTTGGTTTGACTGGATATACCTGCCGCAGATCGGTGTATTAGATATCATTGAGATCATCATCATCGCGGTATTGGTATATGCGGTACTCGTATGGATCAAAAACACGAAGGCGTGGATGCTCCTTCGTGGTTTTGTTGTCTTGGGAATTTTTATTCTCATCGCCGTTCTCTTCCGCATGAGTACGATCCTGTGGCTGGTTCGCAACGGAATCGGTATTCTTGCGATAGCGGCCGTGGTTGTTTTTCAGCCTGAACTGCGCCGCGCGCTGGAGAGACTTGGAGAGGGAAATCTTTTCGCTAGATTGTTCAGCATCAACCGCGGAAAAGATGAGCTGCGGTTCTCAAACGGGACACTTCGCGCCATAACGACAGCGGTTGCAGAGATGGCGGAGGAAAAAACCGGAGCGCTGATCGTTGTTGAAAAAGCAATTCATCTGACTGAATATGAGCTGACAGGTATTCCGATGGACAGTCTGGTTTCGCCTCAGCTCCTCATCAATATTTTTGAACACAACACACCACTGCATGACGGGGCTGTGATCATTCGCGGGGACCGCATCATGGCGGCCACATGCTATCTCCCCCTGTCAGAGAATATGAGCATCAGCAAGAGTCTCGGTACACGTCACCGTGCCGGACTCGGACTGTCAGAAGTGTGCGATGCGGCAGTGATTATCGTTTCAGAGGAGACAGGAGGCGTGTCAGTCGCACGCGAGGGACAGCTTATCAGCGATGTTGATCCGGGGCATTTAAATGAGATCCTGACTGATCTCCAGAAGACAGAAAAAGCAAAAGCGAAAGGAAAGAGCCATGAAGAGCAAGATATTTGACAATCTGGGCTTAAAGATACTGGCTCTTGTCTCGGCGATTGTGATCTGGATCCTGGTTGTCAGCATCAACGATCCTGTCGCCAACAAGACATTCCGGGATGTGAAGGTGAACGTCATCAATGAGGAAGTTGTCACCAGCGAGGGCAAGACGTATCAGATCGAGAACGGCGCCACAGCCAATGTGACAGTGCGCGCACAGCGCTCAGTGCTCTCAAGGCTCAAAGCCGACCGTATTGTTGCGACGGCAGATATGAAGGATATGACTCTCTCAAGTATGATCCCGGTTGAAGTGTCCATTACCGGGTATGAGGGACGATATCAGCGCGCCACGGCAAACCCGGTCAACATCCAGGTCAGCATAGAAGACATTATCACTAATAAGTATCCGATCACGGTCAGCACATCGGGGTCTCTGCGCGACGGATATGCGCTTGCAGGTACAGAGGTTGACCCTGAGACTGTGACGATCAGCGGCCCTGAATCCGTGATTAATTCCATCGATCACGCTGCAGCGAAGATCTCTCTGGACGGTATATCGAGTGATAAGACGATCCGTTCCGAGTTGATCCTGTATGATTCGGATAATAATAAGATTGATCAGTCACGCCTGACAAACAATATCGGCGAAGAGGGGATCAAAGTCAAAGTGCAGGTCTATCCGACCAGGGATGTGCCGATCGCAATCGATTCAGATCAGATTACGACACCGGAAGGTTACTACATTTCTGATGTCAGTTACGAGCCGACAACAATCGAGATTGCTGCGGAAAAATCCAGGCTGGAGAACATTAAAGAGATTCAAATTCCACCTGAAGCATTTGATCTGTCGGATGTGACAAAGAAAACAGAAGTGACGTTGGACATCGAGAAGTATCTCCCTGAGGACATCATACTGGCCGCGGAAGGAACAAAGGTTGTGTTCACATTCAATGTGACAAAGTATGGAGAAAAGACTTTTGATTATCCGACCGGATCTATTATCGTCAACAATCTGGCGGATGATCTTCAGCTGGACTATGGTCAGGCTGATCATCTTGAGATCACGATAAAGGGACCTATGAGTGCCCTTGAGAAACTGACGCTCAACAAGGCGGTGTCAATTGATTTAGCTTCGTATACCAAATCCGGGTTTTATCAGGTCCCGGCTCAGGTGAAGCTGCCCGATGGGTGCAGTGCAAAAGAGATTAATGTTTCTATTACGTTACAGGAAAAAGAATAAAGGCAAAGGAGAGATATAGGTCATGGTGAGTCAGACAGTTACGATTCGTAATACAACCGGATTACACCTGAATCCGGCCGGGGTCTTTTGTCAGACTGCAATGCAATTTAAGAGCAAGATAACATTTACGATTGACGAGGATGAGGCGAATGCCAAAAGTGTTCTAAGCGTCCTCGGGGCTTGTGTTAAAGCCGGAGACGAGCTTCTCCTCGTCTGCGAAGGAGAAGACGAGGAAGAGGCATTAAAGGCAATGGTTGAAGTGATTGACAACGGATTGGGGGAATAAAATGATGCGCAAGACTCTCGT
>JAFWDW010000140.1 GCA_017515965.1 Lachnospiraceae bacterium | reverse complement strand
GAATCCGCAGCGGAGATCACATGGATCCCTTTATCGACAATGTCCCACCACCAGTCCGCATCCCGTTGGCTATCCCATTCAAGATATATTTTCACGAGAGGATCAGCCATCGCTGCGCCAATGGCAAATGCATTAATACCTGCGATCGTACCGTAGATCGGATAGTCCGAGCAGTATCCTATGCTGTGGGTTCCGTCAGAAGCGGCGGCCTGGCCAGCGATCAGGCCGGTCAGAAACTTTGCTTCGTACATTCTCGCATAGTAGGTGCGCACAGCCTGATGCGCCAGATTGACTGAACAATTGAGGAATTTGATGTCTTTGTATTCGATTGCTGCGCGCAGTGTATGGTTGATCATCGACGGTGAGGTCGTGAATACGGCGTCCGCGCCCCAGTCGGCCGCTGCGCGGACAGCTTCCTCAAATGACTCCTGTTCTGCGCAGCCCTCAAAGCACTTGGTTACGACAACGCCGTCGTATGCTTTTTCAAGTTTTAATCTGCCTTTCTCATGGTCGGCTGTCCACCGCGAGTCCTCTATCTTTTCATCATAGATAAACGCAGCTTTCAGCGGATTCTTCGCCGTGTATGAAAGCGTCGGAATCACTTTGCTGACGATCGTGCCGGTCTTGGTAATGAGCGAACCGGCTTCGAGTGCTTCGTCCGATGATTCGACCAGTCCCACTCTGTCAGCATTTTTCTCTGTCAGGAACTCCTTGCGGATTCTGAGAACACGCTCCGTCACGACCTTTTTCGGCTGGTCTCTCAGCGCATCTCTGATATAGATCCTCAGATAGATCACAAAAGCATCTCCTACGGAAAGATCAGGCATTTTGCCGGTCAGATCCTTATAGACTATCGAGAATCTCCAGAACGCTGACCGGAGTGCCATCCTGCTTTCTTCCGGCCACTTTGTCTCCAGATCAAGCTTCATCAGGTCAGCGATCTCGGAATACGCTCCCTTCCATGAGCAGTCGATCTCGTAAATGTGCGCCACGTTATAAAACTTGAGAAATTCAGCGTACTCCGGGTGCTGCTCCAGAACATCTTTCGGCGGGATCAGCCGCGTCACATCAGCCATAATGTTCGGAATATCAAGCGCCCTGCTGACAGACACACGCTTATTGCCCTCCTGGACATAGAACCGGTGCAGATACTCGTACACCTTGATCGGATCGCGGAATCCTTCTCTGATCTGTGCTCTGTACAGATCGATCCACTTGAAAGCAAATTCTGAGTTTTCATCCAAAAGCGGCATAAAATCAGGCGCAAATGAATTCTGCCTGAACGCAGTCTTGGTTCCGGCTATGAGCTCCACAGGGATCTCCATCAATCCTAACGGCTGATGGACAAGGGTATCCGCATTGGGCTCTAAGTTTTCAAGCGCCGGCAAGTATGGATACTCACCTGCTGCCAGCTTAGCCTTATATTCCTTTTTGCCCTGCTTCTGGGCGCTGACATATTCATCAAACATAATTCTGTCCTCTGACAAAGAATGATAACTTCGGTAGACGAAGCAAAAACGCGTCACATCTGATCTGTCTCTATTTTACTAAAGATATTCTCTCTGCTCAATGAATAATGCATTTGAAAAACATAGGTGCAGATCAGATTATCTGTTATAATCATCATATATGATCAACCGATTATTAAAAAAGGAGGATATGCAGCATGAAAATAGCGATGGCAAACGATCATGCCGGGACTGCGATGAAGAACGAGATTAAAGCCTATCTCCTGGCAAACGGTTATGAGGTGGAGGATTTCGGAACTTACGATGATAACAGCTGCGACCTGTCAGATTTTGTATTCCCTGCGGCACTTGCAGTGGCAAAGGGCGAATGTGACAGAGGCATCTTCTGCGACGGAGTCGGATACGGCAGCGCGCTGATCGCAAATAAGGTAAACGGTTGCTATGCGGCTGTATGTCAGGATCCTCTCTGCGCGACACTGGCCCGTCAGCACACGGATTCAAACATCCTCTGTCTGGGAGCCAAGATCATTGGCACTCTCATTTCAATGGAAATCGTCAAGACCTGGCTCAATACGGATCCTCTGATGGACGCGAAGTACAGAAACAGAGTTCAGAAGGTATGCGATATCAACGATCGGTGCTGTGTGCCTGTTGACAAACTGTAATCACAAAAACCCGTACTAAAACATTCACTGAAGGCGCTTGACTATGAGTCGACAAAAGGAACCGCTCTCACAAAAAAAATACTTATCCCGGGGAATTGAAATGTTCAGGGAAAACAATATGTCCGTGTACGCCGGTTACACGACTCTGTTCATCGTGACATCACTTTTTCCCTTCATCATACTGATCATATCCATCGTAAACCTGCTGCCATGGTATTCGTCAGAACAGGCAGCGGATTTCCTGTTTAAAATCATGCCGGTTCTGACCTCTATCAGGGATCTGGTAGAGTCTGTTTTGTTGAATCTTAAGGATCAGTCAGGAGGCTTGTTAGCCTCGGCGGCAGCCGTGACCGCATTGTGGGCGGCCAGTAAAGGAGTCTTTGCGCTTCAGCGGGCATTAAACCAATTGGAACCCAGAGATCACGACGACGAGACAAGAGAAAGCAAAAGCGAGAGACTCGTAGAAGAAGGGAAAGGGTTTGTGTATCGTATCCTGAAACGTCTTCTCTTCACGTTGATGCTGGTGCTTCTGTTCCCTGCGCTGCTGGTGTTTGAGATGCTGGGCGCCTCCAGGATCATTCCTGGATATTCTTGATCGTTGCTCTTCTGGTGATCCTGCTGATCTATGCAGTCCTGCCCTCAACCCGCAGAACGTTTAAGAGTCAGATCCCCGGCGTTATTTTCACCGTCATTTGCTGTATCGTATTTACTGAACTGTTCTCTTTCTTTATCACACGGTTTTATCACTCTTCATACCTGTACGGGTCTCTGGCAACAGTATTCCTGGTGCTTATGTGGCTGCGGTATATCATTATGATCCTTTTTGCCGGTTGCGTACTGAACCGCACTCTGGAACAATGCCGTACTGATAACGGGCCATCGTGATGATCAGCCGTATTCTTTTTTAGTCATGCTGGAATATACAGAATCAGAGTAATAAGGAGGCTTACTATGCGCATGATCAAAAAAACGTTAGTTCTGTTGCTGTCTGCCGCCCTGTGCGTCATTCTGCTTGCCGGGTGCGGCCCGGAAGTAGAAACGCAGACGTCAGACGGATTATATTTTACAAAGCAGGAGGTGCGTGAATCTCCCGAATGGGTTCAGAATCTTGATGCAGCGCAGGATGCCGACCAGCTCATTGTCGTCGCCGGCGTCGATAAGTCAACGGCCTACATCACCATGCATGAAAAGGACAAAGACGGGAACTGGCAGCAGCTGATCGCAACGCCCGGATTTATCGGCCTGCAGGGTCTCGGTGAAGCCAATTGGAAAGAGACTTACACGCCTGTCGGTACCTTTACGATCGACAAAGCCTTCGGGTTAGCGGACGACCCCGGCTGCCAGATGGAATACACCAAGGTGGATGATAACTATTACTGGTCGGGTGATTACAGAGAAGGCATGCCTTTTAATCAGCTGGTCTCTATCAAAGATTATCCGGATCTGGACAAAGAGGAAAGCGAGCGGATCGCTGACTATGATTATGCTTATCAGTATGTCCTCAACATGGGTTACAATGCCGAAAACATACCGGAAAAAGGCTGTGCCTTCTTCCTGCACAGCTTCCGCTTCAACCGGCCCTACACGGGCGGATGCGTCGCGGTGCCGGAAGATATCATGAAATTCATCATGCAGCATGTTAAGCCGGGCTGCAAAATCACGATCGATTCACTGGAAAACTTTGGCGGCGACCTGGACGCATGATGTCCTTTGCCGCCTTTGTTTCCTGCATTTCAAAGAAGCAATTAACTTCGGAGATGCTTTCTGGACCTCACGATCATATCGACCGCAATCGCAGCGACGATCAGGGCAACCGCCGTACCGGTAATGATATTCGCCGTGCGGTAATTCCCTCCTTGTCCAAACTGCGCCAGCATCGCTGCCTGTAAGGTAAAAAACTCCGTCGCAGCAAAACTCATATCGATCGAACGCGCCGCCGACAGGTAGGGGCGTTCGTCATTTCTGCCTTTGATAATTCGTATAACAGCGGTGATATACCTGTAAAATGCGTACAAGGCAATCAGGTAAATGACAACATTAGGATATTGACGGATGGGCCGGAAGTGTCTGAAGGGCGCTCGATTCTCGTTACAGTCACGATCGAGACACCGATCGGATTCGGTCGCTCCGGAGAGCGCGTCGAGAAGAGTCCCATGAGGGCTCCATATCCACGCCAGTGCACGGACTGTGCATAGGGACCGGCCTGGTGGAACCAAAACAGTTTTTCTTCGGAAGAGGTCATACAGGTATGATAATGGCGGTGTCGGTAGTTGTCAAACAAGAGCCAGACAGTTTGCACACAGACTGTCTTATATGGTATTGTTTAGGCGACGATAACATGTTGTTTTAACAACATATTCATTGAGAAATTGGCAAACAACTGTGAAGGAAAAGAGCTTAAAAGCAAAGGGACTCACCGTCAATTTGATTCTGTTCATGGTTCTGGTTGCACTGGCTATTGCCTGCTTGTGTGTAGGCAAATACAGTGTGTCAGTCCCCGATTGCTTCAGAATTCTTACAGGCGGACACGGCCACGCGGCAATGGATGAAAAGATTGTGCTGGGGTTACGCCTGCCCCGCGTTCTCTCTACTGTAGTGGTCGGCGCTTCTCTTGCGCTCTCCGGCGCGGTCTATCAGGGCATTTTCAAGAACCCTTTAGTCAGTCCCGACTTTCTGGGTGTGTCATCCGGAGCGTGTATCGGCGCGGCAGTCGGGATTTTGACATCACTGAGCGGGACATGGATTCAGATATGCGCCTTTGCCGGGGGCCTCATAGCAGTGACTTTGACGCTGATGATACCCAAAGCGGTTCGGAGCACATCCAACATCATGCTCGTTCTTTCCGGCATCATTGTATCAGGTGCCATGAGTTCCATTTTAGGATTTATCAAATACATAGCGGATCCTGAGACGCAGCTGGCAGCCATCACATACTGGCAGCTCGGAAGTTTTGCTGATGCGAAAATGAAAGATGTTCTTTACGTGCTTCCGCTCTCTGTCATAGCAGCTGCTACCTTGATTGGGATGAGCTTTTGGATCGATATCATGTCCCTTGGCGAGAGGGAGGCTGCAGCGCTGGGCGCCAATGTCCCGTTAATGAGGGGGTTGTGCATTGTCTGCGCAACTATTTTGACGGCCGGTGCCGTATGCATATCGGGAACAATCGGCTGGATCGGATTGGTGATCCCGCATTTCGGAAGAATGCTCGTCGGGTCAGGCAACAGAAGGCTCCTTCCGGCCGCGTGTCTGCTGGGGGCTGTTTTTATGCTTCTCGTGGATACTGTCACGCGCATGATCGGACCCGCCGAGATGCCGGTCAGCATCCTTACAGGAATCATCGGCGCACCATTCTATGCGTGGCTGTTATACAAGCAAAGGGAGAAACTAAGATGACGGGCGGCACGATGATAACCGAACGACCGGAAAACTTCCCCTCTGTCTATGATGTGCACAGCGTCAACTTCACCTATCCGGGTACGACACGGCAGATTCTGCATGACATTACATTTGATATCAAGGCAGGAGAGATCATGGAAATACTGGGACCAAACGGTGCCGGCAAGTCTACGCTGCTCTCTCTGATGATGGGATTTCTGAAGGCTGATTCTGGCAGTATCAAAATTGAAGGCGTATCGATCGGCAACATGACAGCCAAGCAGATTGCAGGCAAGGTCGGCTATGTGCCGCAGACGCATGAAGCGACCTTTGATTATAGAGTCAAAGACTTCATCATGATGGGGATCGCCCCTGAAAAAGGGATGTTCGGCCGGCCTTCAGCCGAGGACGAAGACAAATGCCGTGCCGTGATGGAAGATCTCTCGATCGCACATTTGGCTGATCGCTCGTACATGCAGATCAGCGGAGGAGAACGGCAGCAGGCTCTCATTGCCAGGGCGGTCATGCAGGATCCGAGAATTATCCTGTTTGACGAGCCGACAGCTCATCTTGATTATGGCAATACATACAGGACGCTCCAGATGGTGAAAGAGATGGCCGAAAAAGGCTTTGCCGTCATTATTACCACGCACGACCCGAATCAAGCATTACTTCTCGGCGGAAAAGCCGGAATCATTGATGGCAGCGGTCATATGATCAGTGGTCCGGTCAGTGAAATAGTGACAGCAGAACGATTATCACAGATATATAACTGCGACCTGAAATTAGTGCAGTTAGAAGAAATGGACAGAGTGGCATGTGTGACACCAAAACTGTGAAAATGAATAGAGTGTTTGCACTCATTTTGACCGTAATGATGGTGCTAGCGATATCTGCTGGCTGCGGATCGGGCAGCGCCGACAATGCCGGGCATCAGCAGATTCAAGACGCGGGAAAGATTGTCGCTGAAAATGATGGAAGCATCACCGTTATCGATCAGGCTGGCCGCGAAGTCAAAGTGCCCAAAGGAGTCGAGAGCATCGCGATCAGTTACCGTGTGGTGGCCCGTTTTGTGATTACGCTTGGCGAAGGAGAAAAGATCAAGGGCATCGGCAAGACGGAGGATTTTCTCTATCAGATAGCTCCGACGCTCAAAGATGCTGTCGATGTCGGTAAAGGCGTTCCTGATCTGGAGGCTTTGGCCGAATTGGATCCGGACATCTATTTTCACAAAGCGACCGATGTGGACGGATTAGACCGGGTCGAGGATCTCGGGATTCCTGCCGTAGGTCTTTCCTTTGAGACTCCCGAAGAGATGAAGAAGGCTCTCACGATCATGGGTGCGGTTTTAGGGAAAAAGGAACGCGCTGAAGAGCTGATCTCATACTACGATCAGCGGATCGGTGAAGATATGCAGGAGGCGGAGACTATCAATGACAAGAAGAGCGCCATAGTTATGGGTTCCTCGGTTGGAAAAGTGGCTGACGGCAGCATGCTGCAGAGCAACATGATTGAGTATGCAGGAGGCATCAGTTCGGCTGCAGACATGGAGACAACCGAACTGTGGCCGACGGCCGGAACGGAACAGATCTTTAAATGGGATCCGGATTTCATCTTTATCACCGGCAGCGAAGGCGCTTCGTACGGACCGGATGACATTTACAATGATCCTGCATGGGCAGAACTCAAAGCCGTCAAGAACAAACACGTATATGTCGTGCCGGCAGAAAAAGACTCGTGGGAATTCCCCGGCGTTGTCAGCGTGTTGGGAATTGACTATATGAAAAGCAAAATGTATCCGGAACTGCTGTCAGAAGAAGATCTGCAAAAAAACATTGACGCCTTCTATGAACTGTCATACGGACGGACATTTACGGCAGAAGAAATAGGGTACTGATGAGAAATCTCAGGAGACACAACAAAAAGAGACCAAACCGGGGTATACGCATCCTGGCTGTGGTCACGTGCGCTCTGATCGTGATCTGCCTGATGGCGCCGCTCACACTCGCTGTCCTGCTGCCTGCGGGGAGTATGGATTCTGAAGCCTACGCAGTCGAGGCCGGTCAGGATTTGGAAGTGCGCGTCGGGTATTTCGGAGAAGACAGTGATTATCGGACAAAGGCGGTACTGACCAGAGACGATCTGGAGAATCTCAATACTCAGATTTATCTGTACTCGAATGTGACGCGTGTAGGAACCGTTATGGAGACGATCGCTCGAGGGCCGACCATCTATGATGTTCTCGAGGCAGCCGGAATAGACTCAGCCAGTGTTCAGACACTCAATCTGCGCACAACGGACGGTCACGAAGTGAATAACTGGTTTGTTTCTCTCAACATGGATCAGTGGGTCAATAATCCCAGATGGTATTATCCTCATCTGCGCGGGCAATATGAGGGAGCCGAGGCTGAGGATGGTACACCGGGGATATTAGCATCGGCAGAGGCTTTGATCGATAAACAGGAAGTACCGGCGATTCTTGCCATAGAGAGTTATGCGACAAAGGATCCGACAGAAAAGATCGATGAGACGGATATGACAGAAAAAGAAAGTTACCGTTTTTGCACCGGTCAGTCATCGATTTTGCCCGATACAGTCTGCATTGATTACTCATCCATGAATTCGGCGCAGAGTATTTTCGGAATTGATGTCACTCTTGTCGGTTCTCCGAAAGATGCAACCGGGCTGGAGCTTTCACTGGATGATCCTAACCTGACGGTCGGCAGCAAAAAACAGATAGGCTACCGAATCTTCGGGAGCGAATTGTTTGACGATAAAGTTGACGGTACGTTGACATGGACAAGCAGCGATCCGTCTGTCGCAACAGTCGATGAGAATGGAATGGTCACGATTTTAAAACCCGGAGAGGTGACCATTACCGCGACGACCTCAAACGGAATTTCCCAATCTGTGACAATTAACGCAAAAGCAAAAGAAGAAGAAAAGGAAGAAGAGAAAAAAGAGGAAGAGACGCAGCCTGAAAAAACACCGGAACAGAAACCTGCGCAGAAGACTCAGAGGCAATCAAGGACAAATACAGTCAGACCATCAATCCGAAGGAGAACCAACAGCCTAAGAGAGTCCGGTGACCTTCCGGAAAGAAAACAACAAATCAAAAAGCATAATCAAAGCGGTCAAACGGATAAAGAAAACCAACAGAAAACAACCGAGACCGCAAAAAAGGTTATCCCCGGCATGCGGGAAATCATTCTTGAAGAGGAACTAACCAGCGAAGAAGAGTTGAAGAAGAATACCACACCGCTCGATGCGAGGGAGCGCACACCTGTTGCCGGAGCAGTTGCTCTGGTCGGGACAGGCGCCTGTGCGGGAGCCGGCGGACTTATCAGAGTACTTAGATATTTGAAGGAGGTACGTCCATGAGCGATTTAATCAAAAACATTCTGCGGGCCGTTGCATCATCCCTGCAGATACCGACGATCATTATCCTGCTGATTCTGATCGCGGCTGCAGTTTTCATGATCGGCAGCATCCTCGTGGAGATTATTACAGACAGAAGAAGACTCAGGGCAAAGATTCCACAGGTTATAGATGATATACAGGGGATGAGCAGTGAAGAGCTTGACCGGTATATCAGAAAATGCGGACTTCTGAAGCGGCAGAAAAAGGCTCTGCACGAGTTGATCTCACGGGAAAACCTGCCGGATAACAGCCGTGAAGCGCTGGCAAGAGAGCTCCTTTTCGAAGAACAAAGTCACTATGAAAAAGTGACAAAGATCTCAGATGTTATCGCAAGGATCGCTCCGATGTTCGGATTGATGGGAACACTGATCCCGCTCGGACCGGGACTGATCGCGCTTGGACAGGGCGATACCAGGACACTCTCCCAGTCACTTCTCATTGCCTTTGACACGACCATTGCAGGTTTGATCAGCGGTGCAGTTGCTTTCGTTATCTCCGCAATCCGCAAGAACTGGTATGAGAAATATGTGGTTGGGTTAGAGACAATTATGGAATGCGTACTTGATGTACAGGATAAAGAGAAAAAAGCGGTAAAAGAAGATGGACCGGCTATTCAGGAAGCGCCTGTAGTAGATCCTCTTTTTTCATCTGACTTCTGGGAGTTGTAAAAGATGAGAATCAATAAAAACGGAGGTCGTCTCCGTATAAACAGAAAACCTGTGGAAGATATAAACCCGATGGAGAGCGTTGCCAATCTGGTGGACGTGATGCTCGTCTTTGCTTGCGGCCTGATCATCGCGCTGATCGCGGCGTGGAATGTCGATGTGGCCAAGACGCCATACCATGTTTCAGATATCAAAGACAGTGAGCAGCAGGAAGAAGTTTCTCCCGAAGATCTTCAGGAGATGGGCAGAGTGTACAGAGATCCCGATACGGGGAAACTGTATGTGATCGAGGAAGAACCGTAATGGCAAAACAGCGGATAAAAACAGTTGTCATTCTGACCGTGTTTGTCTGTGCGCTTCTGTCCCTGACAGCCTGCGGTAAGCCTGATGATATCGACATCAGCGGATATGCGGATCAGACAATCTCGCTCATTGGCATTGACGACGAGCCGGTACAGCTGACCGTCGCGGATCTAAAGGCGATGGAATGTGAGACCATAAAGACTGAGAGCACAAGCGATAAGATCGGCGTGGTCCGCGCCACCGGGCCGTGGCTGGATACGGTGCTTAAGACATATGGCATGAAACAGGGAGAGTTTTCTAAGATTATCATCACCGGCGCCGATGAATACGACACAAAGCTCGATCAGAATTATCTAAAAGAGAATCCTGTTATGCTGGCGTTCGGTATCGATGGAAAGCCTCTTGCGGAGGATGCTGTGCCATGTCGTATCATTATCCGTAAATCTGATTCTGCTTACTGGGTGCGTCAGGTCAGAGAGATCGAGTTTATCCGGTGAGAAGGCCAACACCTGTTCATATTGTCAAAAGTGCACAAAAGTGATTATTTGTGCTATTAAAAATGTTGTTTTACCAACATAATGACGATATAATTACTTCAAAAGAATAAAACAAAGGTCATGTCTGGATGAGAGGGAACAATTAAACCGGTTGACGAGCCGGTCTGTCCCAAGACCAATTAGGAATGACCGATTAGCATGTTGAAAAAGGTGGACGATCCTCTTTTCAAGATGAATTCGGGCATAAGTGTTTTCTTATGTCCTTTTTTTGTCTTGTAAAGAGGTTTTTTGTTTTGTTCAAACAAACACATTTGTGTCAATCAATAGGTGGCTGGTGAAAGGAGAGAAGACGATGAAAAAGAGGAGGAACAGGCTTCTCGGATACATGCTCGCAGCGGTGACCATTTTCACCTTTGCGTTCGGATATCTGACACCAAAAGAAGAGACGGTTGCAGCGTCGGGGTTAACGACGGTACAACCTGTGGTTGCAGTGACCGGAGACGGGATAATAGGAGGCGGAGTCTATTCTCCTGAAAATGTATCCGGTGAGAAGTCGTACACATTGGATGAACTAAAACAGATTGATGTAGGCACGCATCTCTACTCAGCGCTAAATACGAGTGAATCATTAAGCGTTTATAAAGCGCAGGGAGCAGATTTGAGTCTGATTCTGAATAATAGCGGATTAACAGATTTTTCAGGGACTAAAATAAGGGTACAGGCTCCTGGAGATAATTATAAAACAAGCTTTGATCCAGCTAAAACGACAATCGGAGACAAAAATACTGCCTCAGTATCTCAACACCTTGGCGTTAAGCGTTATCATTATCCAAAATATTATGATAATGAACAATCTGCAGAAGGAGCAGAAGAGGTTCCGACCATTATTGCCTGGGCTGTTGCAGGAGAAGGAAAAGGAGAAAAAGTAGATCCGAATGCTGAATTGTCTGAAAACGGTGCGATCAGGCTTGTTGTTGGACAACTTGCACCGAATGATTATAACAATCCACTTCATAATGGTAAGGATAGCACAAGGCAGTTTTATGTTACAGCAGGAGAAACGGTTGCCGAAACAGCGCTGACAATTGGCAACACTGAGTACACCCGCGCCGACATGCTTCTGATGGAGCGGGCGGACAACACCTATACTTACTCGACGAGTGGCGGCACCGCCACAGACTATGTGCGAGGTGTTCCGATGTCAGTATTGTTTGACGGATATGATGAAGATTCAGTTGTTACGTTTGATACAGCTGATGGATTTGGCGTAGAGGCCAGCGGATATACTGTCAAGCAATTGATAGATAATGACTATATGCTCGCCTATGAAAAGGGTCCCGCTGTAGACAGCCTGAACGGCATTTATGAAACAGCTAAAAATGATCCGTCTACGTATGGTTTCTTAACTCTCTACGGCAATGATAAAAAACCAGCGAAGATGGTCAACAAGATTACCGTCACATCTCCATCCGGAGAAGACTATTCCAACAGCCCGTACAAGCACATCACAAACGGCGGCCAGGAAGGTGATGGCCCGTACAATCTTGATGCTATTACCGGTGCAACGCTGACGGTTGAAGGACCGGGAGTTAAGAAGAGTGTACCGGTGTCGATTCGTGATCTGGAAGGCCGTGATGCCGGTATTAAAAGAGCAGATTATACAGATAAGCGAGACGGAAGTGACATCACGCGCAAATACGAAGGCATCGATCTGCATTACATCCTCCACAATATGCAAAACGGTGACAGCGGCATTCAGTTGACAGATAAAGCCAAGATTGTTCAAATCAAGAATCGTAACAGAAGGACGATTGCCGAATTCACAACTGACCAGATCGACGAGGCTCATAGAACCGAGACGCCGATTCTGGTTGCATACGGTACTTCATATGCTGGCGGCGATAACCCGAGACCTTTTGTCTTCAACAACGCAGCCGGCTACGATGCTGATCTGGGTAATGATGATGGCTGCATCAAGCTGGTCTACGATAAGTCGAGCATTACAGGTGACACAAATCCTGATTATACCCTTTTCGGCAATATGGCCTATATCTACGTAGCTGAAGAGGAGACCCCGGGCTATAAACATGACAAATCGCCGTATGACTCGGCAGAGATGAAAAACTATGTCCTGACCGTTACCGGTGACAAGATCGGCCGGGAAATTAACTATACAGTTGATCAGCTGGAGAAGATGGTCAAATACGGAGACGACGGAAAGCCGGATAATACCGGCATGGGATATCGGGATGAATACTCTCTCGCCAATTCCAATTATTGGTATGTCAACGAGTATGAAGGTGTTCAGCTCTGGAAACTTCTTCTGCAGTCAGGGCTGGATCCGGCACTAGCTTCAGACGATGAAACAATCGTCAGTTCCACAGCGACTGACGGGTATGCATCCACTGACAAGTTTACGACTAAACAGGTTGCTGATCCGGATACATTCGGATTCTATGAAAAGAATCCGGCTGACCTGAATGACGGAACATATCAGGGAAACGAAAACATACGTCAGGGCGATGATGTTTCTACGGGTGACAAGCTGCGTACCGGTTATCCGGTATTGGTTGCCTACGGCGTTAACGGATATCCATATGTGGAGAAGGCCAGTCAGGAAGGCTACATGTCCGGTCTTGAAAACGACGGCGGTCCGCTTCGCATCATTTCCGGCAAGCTCAAATACACGCATGCGAACGGATCCAATCAGGCCAAGTATCTCGACAAGATCATTGTCGGATCAAACGAAAATCATTACAGTACGCATAAGTATCACGATAAGCAGGTCTATCAGACGCTCTCAGGAAACGAGCTGCAGGTCAAAGTGCTGAACGGACCGGAAGATACTGCGCCTGTGT
>JAFWDW010000139.1 GCA_017515965.1 Lachnospiraceae bacterium | reverse complement strand
CTCGCCAATATGATCAACGAGGCGGCGATCGCGGCTGTTAAACACGGACGCAACGCCGTGTCCCAGCAGGATCTGTTTGAAGCGGTTGAAGTCGTTCTTGTCGGTAAAGAAAAGAAAGACCGCATTATGAGTCAGGAAGAGCGGCGTATCGTATCCTACCACGAAGTCGGTCATGCGCTGGTCGCGGCTTTGCAGAAAGACTCCGAACCGGTCCAGAAGATCACGATCGTACCGCGCACCATGGGCGCGCTCGGCTATGTGATGCAGACACCTGAGGAGGAAAAATTCCTCAATACGGAGAAAGAACTCAAGGCGATGCTCGTGCACACCCTTGCCGGCCGTGCAGCCGAAGAAGTTGTCTTTGACACTGTGACGACCGGTGCCTCAAATGATATTGAGAAGGCGACGCAGATCGCCCGCGCGATGATCACCCAGTACGGTATGTCCGATAAATTCGGGTTGATCGGTCTGGAGAGAGTCGGCGCTAAGTATCTGGACGGCCGTCCGGTATCGAACTGTTCACCGGAGACCGAAACTGATATCGACCGCGAGATCATGCGGATGCTTCACGAGGCGTATGAAGAAGCTAAGAAACTTCTTGCTGAGAATCGCCCGATCCTGGACAAGATTGCGGCCTATCTGATTGAGAAAGAGACGATCACAGGCAAAGAATTTATGCGCATCTTCCATGAGGAAAAGGGCATTACTGAGGAAGAAGCTTCCAAGAAGAAGCAGGATGAGCGCATTAAGATGAAAGAGGTTGAGGGATACACCCCGCCTGAGATCCATTATCCGGATGAGAAGAAGGAAGAGGAAGAGGAAGAGACCCAGGCAGCAGACGGAGAGAAGGCGTCGGAGGAAGAATCATGAAATTCACAAAGATGCAGGGACTCGGCAACGACTATGTCTATGTCAATCTGTTTGAGGAAAAGGTCGAAGATCCGGTGGCAACAGCCATCGCTGTCAGTGACCGGCATTTCGGGATCGGATCAGACGGACTGATTCTGATCGGACCTTCAGACGTCGCCGACTTTGAGATGATCATGTACAATCTGGACGGTTCACGCGGTGAGATGTGCGGCAACGGCATCCGCTGCGTCGGCAAATATGTCTATGATCACGGCATGACCGATAAGACTGAAATCACAGTTGAAACGCTCGGCGGGATCAAAGTACTGCAGCTGTTTGTCGGTGATGACGGCTGCGTGGAGCAGGTGCGTGTGGATATGGGAAAACCGATTCTGGAATCCGAAAAAATCCCGGTCAATCTGCCGGATCCGGCGATTTCAGTCCCGATTGAAGTGGACGGAAAAACCTGGGCTGTTACCTGCGTGTCGATGGGCAATCCCCACGCCGTGGTCTTTGTCGATGATGTCGATACACTTGATCTGGAGAAGATAGGCCCGCCGTTCGAAAACCATCTTCTTTTCCCGAACCGGATCAATACAGAGTTTATTCAAATCGTAGACCGCAGTCATGTGAAGATGCGTGTCTGGGAGCGCGGCTCCGGAGAGACGATGGCCTGCGGTACAGGCGCCTGTGCATCAACAGTAGCTTGTGTGCTCAATGATCTTACAGACCGCCATCTCTATCTCGATCTGCTCGGCGGCCGTCTGGATATTACCTGGGATGAGGAAAGCGGGCATGTCTTTATGACCGGCCCGGCAGTGACATCATTCGAGGGCGAGTGGTAAAACAAAACATAGTATGATTGATTATGACAGAGCTGCTGCATGAGATTCATGCGGCAGTTCTTTTTGTTTGGAGCACATTCTCGCAATCAGGATAAGGCAGGCAAAGGAAAAGTAGTCTGGAATTACATATTTTCCCAATCCAGACTATCGATTTCAGGAAAAAGACTGATTTCATGTCCCTGTCTGTAGTCTGGATTTATGTTTTTTAAACTTCCGGAATAATGTTTGGAATTTGAGTTTCGTTTTTAGTATTCCGGATTCTCCAAAAAAGCCGGATCCGGAACACTCTGTTTATCAGAAAGAGTTCCATGAGTAGTCCGGATTGCCTGTAAAGATTGAAGCCGGACTAATCAAACAGATAAAAGGATTTACTTTCGCGCTCATGCCGCCGGATGCTTGCTTGTCTACAAAAACCGTCGATAAGTATCGAAAAGTATCGACAAAAATCGACTGTTATTCATCAGTCAAATCCCTATACTGAAAACCATATTTTCAACACAACACTGATAGATATAAGGGAGGGAACTGCTGATGAAAGACATGGTAAAACGATGGTGGATATTATTGGCGGCGATCGCGGTACTGATTGTGGCAGCGGGCATGTTGTGGCACATAGTTCGGAGCATGCCGTCTTTGGGACCGATCCTTGCGCAGGCCGAAGAGTCTGAACCGGACGATGCAGCAAAGGTGCCGCCGGGACGGATCCTTGGTAAACAGGTCGGTTACGCTGCCGTGATCGGGACGGATGATGCAGTTCAGGTAAGGAAGAGAAGCGGGCAGACGGTAGGTACCGAATGCACGATCACCCCGTTAGAAAAGCACAGCTACGGCGGGTGGAGCACCAACAGGTTTCAGGTGGTGACTGGCGGGCATACATTTACGGGATACTGCGCGCAGCCGAGCAAACCTACAACAAGCGGGACATTTCCGGTTTCAGAGCTTAAAAATGATTTGATCAAATTTCTGCTGTTATGCGGTGAAGAAGGTCCGCTCTACAACGGATACGGCAGGTATATTTACGATGAAGATGACCACAATGTCTATGCATACGCTCATGCGGCGATCAGCTATGCCTACTGCGGAGATCTGGCCGGTCTGGACGCCAACATGGGTGCGGGCGTCAGGAACATGGTGGAAGTCGCAAAAGACGCGATGAAGGCGGACTCGGTCCAGAAGCTGATGAAAAACTACACGGCATATGTCGCTTACAACAACACGCAGGATATTGTGTGGGTCGTCGAGACCGGTCCGACAACAGGATATTTAAAAATCAAAAAGACTGACACCAATACCGTGCTGACGAAAAACAATGCGATGTATTCTCTGGCGGGCGCTGAATTCGGCGTTTATAAAGACCAGGCGTGCAAGGAGAAGGTCGGAACACTCAAGAGCAAGGCAGACGGTACGACTGATGCGCTCGAGCTGGAGGCAGGAACCTATTATGTGCGCGAGGATAAGGCGCCGTCCGGATACATCCTGAATACGACCGTGGCTAAAGCAGTGATCAAAGAAGAGGAGACGACGACTGTCACGATCAGCAACAAGCCGCAGTGCGCACTGGTTGACCTTGCCGCTGTCAAACTGGACCGCGAGACAGGTGAGGGGAGACCGCTCGGCGGGGCAGTTCTGTCGGATGCACATTTTCTGGTTGAGTTTTATGCAGGCAGCAAGGTGGCGGATACACCGGTCCGCCGCTGGATCTTAAAGACAGATGATGACGGGAAGGCTTGGATGGATCCCGGTCATTTAGTGGAGGGAGATCCGTTTTACGAAGATGAGAGCGGTAAGATCGTGCTGCCGCTCGGAACCGTTCAGATCTCAGAGATCAAAGCCCCGAAGGGATATCTGCTCAATAAAGAAAAATCGGTACAGACCCTGCAGGCCACAGAGAACGGCAGGACAGAGGTCGTGTTCAATAAAGCCGAGATCGAAAACCAGGTGATCAGAGGAGATCTGAAACTCACTAAGGTTCTCGAGAGAACGCAGGAGAGAATGAGCGGGATTCCGTTTCGGATCACGTCGAAGACAACGGGTGAAAGCCATGTAATCATGACGGATGACAACGGTTATGCTTCCACCGAGGCAAGCTGGAATCCGCACACGCAGAATACGAATCAGGGGGAGAGCGCCGAGGACGGTGTATGGTTCGGAGAGGGAAGTCAGCCGGATGATACACTGGGTGCTCTGCCCTATGACGACTACGCAGTCGAAGAACTGAAATGCACAGCCAATGAGGGGTGCGAACTGGTCAGCTTTTCCGTGTCAGTCAGGCGCGATAAACAGACGATCGAGGGTGGAACGCTGGTCAATAAAACACCGGAGGGGCCTTCCATCGGGACGACTGCATACGAGGCCGGAACCGGGGCAAAGGAGATTGAACCCGCAGAGGCTGTGGTTATCGTTGACGCGGTGGACTATGAGAAGCTTGAGGAGGGTAAAACCTATACCCTCAAAGGCGTTCTGATGGATAAAGACACCGGAAAACCATTGATGGTTGACGGCAAGGCCGTGACGGCCGAGAAGACATTTACCGCGGAGAAGAAAAGCGGCACGGAAGTCGTCTCTTTCAGCCTGAACGCTAAAGCGGTTGCCGGCAGAACCACGGTCGTGTTTGAAAAGCTGCTGAATGAGAGCGGGGAAGAGATTGCTGCCCATGAGGATATCAACAGCAAAGGGCAGACAATTAAGGTCAAAGGAACGGCGCCGGCTAAGACGGTCAGGGATCTGGTGATGACCGGAGATTATGTCGACCGGTCGGATTATGTGTTTTTGATGATTATCGCCGGCCTGGTCGCAGCCGCCACGTTCATCACACGCAAGCGGACCGGCGGATTCTGAGGGCCTGAGGTATTTGCGGCTGTATTGCCGAATCATCTGATCTTTGCTAAAATAAGCCCGAAGATTCAGATGAGGAGATAGATATGGCATTACGAACAATCCGCACAATAGGCGATGACATTTTGACCAAGAAATGTAAAGAAGTCAAGGACATGACGCCGCGCATGCAGACGCTGGTTGACGACATGTTCGAGACAATGTATGAAACGGGAGGCGTCGGACTGGCGGCTCCCCAAGTTGGTGTCCTGAGAAGAATCGTTGTCATCGATGTCGATGACCATCCGATCACACTGGTAAACCCGGTCATTACGGAAACATCCGGAGAGCAGACCGGCAGTGAAGGGTGCCTGTCTGTTCCGGGAAAAGCCGGTGAAGTGACACGCCCTATGAAAGTGACGGTCAGGGCATTTGACCGGGAGATGAACGAATTCACCCTTGAGGGGGAGGAATTGCTCGCCAGAGCTATCTGCCATGAACTTGATCATCTGGAGGGCAAGCTTTATGTTGATCTTGTCGAGGGCGATCTGTACGATGTGGCTGCTGAGCCCGAAGAGGATGAAGAAGAGAGCGAAGAAGAGGCCGAGGAGAACTGATGCGCATCATTTTCATGGGGACGCCGGATTTTGCGACGGGGACCTTACAAGCATTATATGATGCCGGCCATGAGATCGTGCTGGCCGTGACGCAGCCGGACAAGCCGGCCGGGAGGGGCAAGAACCTTCAGAGCCCGCCGGTCAAAGTCCTTGCAAAAGAGCTTGGCATCCCGGTCTATCAGCCGGTAAAAGTGCGTGATCCCGAGGCTTTAGACACACTAAGGACACAAAAGGCCGATATAATGGTCGTGGTGGCATTCGGGCAGATCTTACCAAAAGAAGTTCTGGATATGACACCGTACGGATGCATCAACGTGCACGCCTCACTACTGCCCGCCTGGCGGGGTGCGGCGCCGATCCAGTGGTCTATCCTCGCGGGGGATAAAGTCACCGGCGTAACGACCATGCAGATGGACGAGGGACTGGATACCGGCGATATGCTCCTGCAGAAGGAAATTGTGATCGAGCCGGATGAAACAGGCGGGAGCCTGTTTGACAAGCTGGCACAGGAAGGGGCCGCTCTCTGTGTGGAGACATTGGCGCAGCTGGAAGCCGGAACGGTTAAGCCGGTTCCGCAGGGCAAGACGACGACTCCGTACGCGAAGATGCTCGACAAGAAGATGGGCCGGATCGACTGGTCGAAGCAGGCAGCCGAGATTGAGAGGCTGATCCGCGGACTATCGCCGTGGCCCGGTGCTTACACCTTCCGGGGCGATAAGATGCTGAAGATCAAGAAGGCCACTCTCGGAGGAGCACCGAAAGAAAAGAAAAAGATCAGCCCGGGCGGAATAGCCGCTGAAAAGGGCAGGCTGT
>JAFWDW010000138.1 GCA_017515965.1 Lachnospiraceae bacterium | reverse complement strand
GATGAGCGGCCAACCTTCAGACGGGCGGGTCAAGAGCGTCTGATAACGCTGGATGTACTCACCGATGAGCGAGGTCAGATTAACACCTACGTGAAGCACAATTGACATGATCAGACCTCCGCAATCGGCTACGAAACAGAATGCCAAACTCAAAAGAAAAGCATACAGTCCCTGTGTGAGGTTGCCGTGATAAACAGCAAACACAAGCGAGGTAAGCAGAATCGCTGCTGTATGGCGTTTGGCTGAACCGTTAAACCGTGACTTGAAAAAACTGTATACAATCCCGCGGAACAGGGATTCTTCAGCAATCGGAACCAGGACGCCGTAAGCCAGAATCTGCAGAGGAAGTGACCCTTCGGCAAAAGTCTTCGCGGCCTGTTGATAGAGCGGATCTATCTTCTGTACACCGCTGGATAAGATCAAAGCGTTTAAAACAATATTCAGGCACACCGCCAGAAGCAGGCTGAGAATAATAAGAGTCATTGTACTGCGGCCGGTATACATGACGTTATCACGCCGCAATGTGCCGATGGCCATTTTGCGGTCACATGCGAAAACAGCCGCTAAGCCCAAGACAGCGGAAAGTGCTGTCGCAGTCGTACTCATCTCCTCCTCCGGCAGCCACCCTTCTCCGCAGAAGAAGGCAATGACCAATGTCACAGACAACTGGATGATCAAAAAGAGCAGAATCGGTATGATCACCTGTCTTGCGGAAAGTTTTTGATTATTCTGTTTTTTCTCTCCTATTTGATATGCCATCTTCATCTTATTCTGCTAAAACCGCCGTTTCCACAGGGAAACGGCGGTTTCAATACATTTACCTGAACCTTATTGCATTAGTCTTCCTTGATGCGGAAAGGCTTACGTGCAGCATAGGTTGTATGCAGGAGCTCGTGTGCCTTGTGTGAGTTCGGCTCGCCAAGGAACTTCTCATAGAGCTCGTTGATCTGCGGATTGTTGTGAGACTGACGGATAGCCTGTCTCTCATCCTCTGAATACAGAGCCTGTGCTCTCTTGTCACGATAGGTGTCGATGATATCGAGATCTTCGTTCGGAAGCAGCTGCGGACGGACATAGGGCTGTCCACCACCGTTGATGCAGCCGCCCGGGCAGCACATGATCTCGATGAAGTGATACTTGCTCTTGCCTGCACGGATATCGTCAAGGATCGGAGCCGCATTGGCCATGCCGCTTGCGACGCAGATATTGACATCCATACCGCCGACATGCAGAGTCGCTTCCTTCACACCTGCCATACCACGGACAGCATGAAGCTCGATCGGATCCATCTCTTTACCCTCAAGGATAAAGTATGCTGTACGGACTGCAGCTTCCATAACGCCGCCAGTTGCGCCGAAGATAACGCCGGCACCACTGTAATCGCCCATAATATCCTGATCGTACTCTTCATCCGGAAGCTTCGCCAGATTCATACCGGAACGCTTGATCATACGGGCAAGCTCGCGGGTCGTGAGGACCGCATCAACATCCGGAAGGTTATTGACTGCAGCACATGCCTCACGCTCTTTCTCGTACTTCTTAGCTGTACACGGCATAATCGAAACAACAAACACATCTTCCGGTTTCAGGCCGTTCTGCTCAGCATAGTAGCTCTTGAGGATCGCGCCCTGCATTTCGTGCGGAGACTTACAGGATGAAAGGTGATCAAGAAGATCGCCGTACCAGGTCTCAATGAAGTTGATCCAGCCCGGTGAGCAGGATGTCATCATCGGAAGAACGCCGCCGTTTCTGATGCGGCCAAGGAGCTCTGTGCCCTCTTCCATGATCGTCAGGTCAGCACCGAAGTCAGTGTCATAGACCTTCGCAAAACCGAGACGGCGCAGTGCCGCAACCATCTTGCCGGTGACCGGTGTGCCGATCGGCATACCGAACTCTTCACCGAGAGTTGCACGGACAGCCGGAGCTGTCTGGACAACGACATGCTTACCGGCCTCAAATGCAGCGTCGATCTTATCGATCTCGCTCTTCTCCATCAAAGCGCCTGTCGGGCAGACATTGACGCACTGACCGCACTGCAGACACGGTGAATCAGCAAAGGAGATATCTCCGGCTGGTCCGATATGTGTCTTAAATCCGCGGTTGATAAAGCCGAGGACACCGTGGCCGTGTGCGTTCTTGCAGCGTTCGATACAGCGGCCGCAAAGGATACATTTGGATGTATCGCGAACGATAGCCGGTGTGACATCATCATAGACAGTTTCTGTCTTCTCACCCTTGAAAGCATCCTCGCGCGCGCCGGTCAGCTGAGCGACATAAAGCAGCTCGCACTGGCCATTCTTATCACACTGCTGGCAATATACCGAGTGGTTGCTCAGAAGCAACTCAACAGATGTGCGGCGAGCCTTGGCAGCCTTCGGAGATGAAATCTTGATGTTCATACCGTCATTGACCGGATAGACACAGGAAGCGACCAGGCCTCTGGCACCTTCTACCTCGACCAGACAGACACGGCAGGAACCCTGATTGCACTCACCGTGATTGAATGTACACAGTGACGGTATCTCATAACCGCACTGACGTGCAGCTTCCATAATCGTGATGCCGCTTTCCACCTCGAATGGGCGGCCATCGATTGTAATATTAATTTTAGACATAATCAATTCCTCCTCATTCTTTCGTGATGCAGCCAAACGGACAGGACGCTAAGCAGCTTCCGCACTTGATACAAGCTGCCTGATCGATCTCAAATACCGTCTTGCCGGGTTGTCCATGAATAGCCTCAACCGGGCAAACACGTGAGCACTTAGAGCACTTCTTACATGTCTCAGGATCGATCTTGTAGGTAACCAGGTCAGCGCAAACGCCGGCCGGGCATCTCTTCTCTTCAATATGAGCGATGTACTCATCTTTGAAATGAGACATGGTGGACAGGATCGGGTTAGCCGCTGTCTGTCCGAGTGCACAGAGCGAATTGGTCTTGCAGGCAGCTGCGATCTGTTCCAGCTCATCGAAGTCATTCATCGTTCCCTGACCGCTTGTGATACGGTTGAGGATCTCAAGAATACGCTTTGTACCGATACGGCACGGTGAGCATTTACCGCAGGACTCGTCGCAGATGAAGCCCATGTAGAACTTAGCAACATCAACCATACAGTTGTCTTCGTCCATAACGATCGCGCCACCGGAACCCATCATGGATCCAAGGCGTACCATATTATCGAAATCGATTCCTTCATCAAGAGACTCTTCTGTCAAGCATCCGCCGGACGGTCCGCCGGTCTGGATAGCCTTGAACTTCTTGCCATCCTTGATGCCGCCGCCGATCTCAAAGATCAGCTCGCGAAGCGTTGTTCCCATTGAAATCTCAACAAGACCGATGTTGTTGACCTTACCGCCAAGACAGAACACCTTTGTTCCCGGAGATTTCTCTGTACCGTATTTTCTGAATTCCTCAACGCCTTCACGCAGAATGAACGGAACGGTTGCCAGTGTCTCGACGTTGTTCAGAACTGTGGGCTTCTGCCACAGACCGGAAACTGCCGGGAAAGGCGGACGCGGACGCGGCATACCACGCTTGCCCATGATAGAGTTCAGAAGGGCTGTCTCCTCGCCGCAGACGAATGCGCCGGCACCGAGACGGACATGTGCATGGAAGCTGAATCCTGAACCGAGAATGTTATCGCCGAGAAGTCCCTGCTCCTCCATGGTCGCGATCATGCTTCTGACATGCTCAACGGCGCGCGGATACTCAGCACGGATGTAGAAGTAACCCTGATCAGCACCGATTGCATAACCGGCGATCATCATACCTTCGATAACGCCCATCGGATTGTCCTCGAGTGCGGAACGATCCATGAAAGCACCCGGGTCACCCTCGTCACCGTTACAGACGACATATTTCTCATCACTCTCAGAACCGAGAGCAAACTTCCACTTAAGACCTGTCGGGAATCCGCCGCCGCCACGACCGCGAAGTCCTGAATCAAAGACTGTCTGCACAACGTCTTCCGGCTTCATCTCAAGGGCATTCAAAAATCCCTGATAGCCGCCGACTGCCAGAGCTTCTCTGAAGTCTGTGGAGATAATTTCATTACAGCCGTGAAGAGCGATTCTCTTCTGCTTCTTATAGAACGGGTGATCATGCATGCACGGAGCAGCCTTACCCTCAGCATCATGGAAGACCAGACGGTCAACCATCTCGCCGCCGATGACATCCTTCTCGAAGATTTCTTCGCAATCTTCCACTTTGACTAGGCGATAGAGTGTGTCATCAGGGAAAACGCGGACGAACGGTCCTTCAGAGCAAAGGCCGAAACAACCGGACACACGACACTCAACCTTGTCCTGCATACCGTTCTTCTCGATCAATTCATCGAACTTTTCCTTGATGCCCATGGTGTTGGCTGCCAGACAGCCTGTGCCGCCGCAGAGCTGGAGATACTTCTTGCCGTCGGTTCCGTCAAATTTAGAGGCGAGTTC
>JAFWDW010000137.1 GCA_017515965.1 Lachnospiraceae bacterium | reverse complement strand
TCCTTGGAAGATAAAACATCCTGTTTCGCAGTCTGGTTCTCCTGAATGGTGTGCAGCTGATCCTGCACAGCTGTGAGGCGTATCTCGTTTTCACGCACGCTCACAAACACCTGTTGAAGTTCTTTATCAGCGTTTTCTCTGCTCTGTCTGCAGTCGGCAAGCTTCTTTCCGAGCGACTCATCTTCTTTGCGGCATGCTTCCATCGCCTCCTGCGCCTGCTTCGTGCGTTCTGAAAGCTCGTCCAGCTCATTGCGTCTGCTCAGCAGATGAGAGCTGTTCCTGTAAGCGCCTCCGCTTAAGGTGCCTCCGGGAGAGAGCTGATCGCCTTCAAGCGTCACCATGCGGATAGTGTGTCCGTATTTTTTGGCGATGCGGATCGCATGATCCAGCTCATCGACCACGACCGTCCGCCCCAGCAGCGACGATACCATATCACGGTAAACGTCATCGCTTTCCACGAGCGAGTCCGCCGTTCCGATAACGCCTTTTTCACGCAGCACATCTTTCTTTGTGAGAACGGATGGTGTGACAGCTGTCAGAGGGATAAAAGTAGCTCTGCCGTATCGGTTCTTTTTCAGGAAAGTGATCAGATCCCGCGCCGTCTCTTCGTCCTTTGTGACAACGTAACGCAGGCTTCTGCCAAGCGCTGTCTCAATCGCTTCGGTGTATTGGGCAGGCGTGCGGATCAGATCCGCCACAACGCCGCAGACCCGGCTGTCGCCGAGGTCCATGACCCGTTTGACACTCTCTCCGAAACCTTCATAGCGCTCAGTGAGATTGCGCAGCGCTGTCAGCCTTGTCTGAAGCTTTTGATACTCTGCCGTTGCTTTTTCGCCCGCTTCGTAAGCTTTGCTCTTTTGAATGGTTAATGTCTCTTCTTCCTTTTTGAGCATCTCAACCTGATCAGAAGACTGATTCCAGCGTTTTTCCAAATCATTTTTAGAGCGGCTGAGTTCATCGGCTTCTTTTTGAAGCTCTTGCAGGCTCTGCTCAAGTGCCTTGATCTCTGCCATCTCCTCCGCCGTTCTGATGCGCAGCTGTGACAGTGTGGCGTCATTCTTTTCCCGGCTCGCCGTGCGGTCGCCGCTCTCGCGCACCAGTTTCAAATGCTGAAGGCGCGTGTTTTCCTGTTCTTCTTTCAGAGCGTCTTTTTTGACTTTCGACTGTTCCAGCTGTCTGACTAAACGGTCATTTTTCTCTGATAGTTCTTTCTGTCTTCCGGCCGCCTGTTCGTATCGGTCTGTCAGCTCAGTCAGTTTCTGCTGTGCCTCCTGCATGGATCCTTCCAGATCTCTCTGGCGGTCCTTAAAATGCTCGCGGCTTGTAAGAGCTGAATTGATCTGCTCATGCAGCAGCCTGATCTGTCCCTCGAGCTCTGTCTTTAGTTTATCAGTAGCCGTCAGTTTCTCCCGGTCAGCTGCCGCTTTTTCATCCAGAATCGTAATCTGCTCTTCGACTTCACTGTACTGTGAGCGGGTCATTTCATAGGCCTGTTCGGCCTGTTTCATCTGGTCTGTGGCGACCTGCAGGTTTTTCTGGTCTTCCTGTATCTGTTTGTCGGTCCTCTCCATCTCGAGCAGGAACCGGTTTAATTCACACTGCTTAAGCTCATCGCGCAGACGCAGAAACTTAACCGCTTTCTCGCTCTGTTCCTTAAGCGGGCCGACCTGCGCTGACAATTCGGATAAGATATCATCCACGCGCACGAGATTATTCTGTTCTTCTTCGAGCTTTTTAAGAGCAGATTCCTTGCGCTTTTTGTATTTCACAATGCCTGCTGCCTCATCGAAGAGGTCACGTCTTGCGATCGGGTTGCCGCTGATGATCCGGTCGATCTGACCCTGTCCGATCAGGGAATAGCCCTCACGGCCCACACCGGTGTCATAGAACAGTTCCTGGATATCGCGCAGGCGGCACGGCTGCCTGTTGATCTGATATTCACTTTCACCTGACCGGTAAAGCTTACGGGTGACTGTTACTTCCGAATACTCTGTCGGCAGTGCCCCGTCCTGATTGTCGATCGTCAGCGAGACACTGGCATAGCTGAGTGGCTTGCGGTTTTCTGTGCCGGCGAAAATCACGTCCTGCATACTTCCGCTGCGCAGCTGGCTGGTGCGCTGCTCTCCGAGCACCCACCGAACCGCATCAGCCACGTTGCTCTTACCGCTGCCGTTCGGTCCGACTATACCGGTAATGCCGGGCTCAAAGTGAAAGACCGTACGCCCGACAAAAGATTTGAATCCTTGAATCTCAATCGTTTTTAAATACATCTAATCTTACTCCCGCTGGCCCTGGAGTCTGGCCAGTGCTGCTTTGGCCGCCATCTGTTCGGCCGCCTTCTTCGATCTGCCGTTTCCGCTCTCACAGATCTGACCGTCAATTATAACCGCCATCGTAAAGCTCTTATCATGATCAGGGCCGCTCTCCTTCAGCAGCTGGTAACGCACCTCTCTGATACCGACGCCCTGTACGTATTCCTGCAATGCTGTTTTGTAGTCGTCATGATCGCGCTCAGACAGATCATTGAGTATATGTGTCCTGATCAGTTCTTTTGCCGCATCGATCCCTCCATCGAGATAGACTGCACCGATAAGAGCCTCAAGCGCATCTGATGTTACAGATGGTTTGTGACGTCCGCCTGTCTTTTCCTCCCCTTTTCCGAGATGCAGATAACTGCCGAGACCGATTTCTTCTGCTTTCTTGCTGAGCGCGCTCTCACAGACAAGAGACGCGCGCCGTTTTGAAAGCCTGCCTTCAGGTTCTGACGCATATGCCTGATAAAGCTGTTCGCTCACAACCAGTTCCAGCACGGCATCACCGAGGAATTCCAGTCTCTCATTCGACTCTTCCCTCTCCTTGCCGGTTTCATTGATATAAGAGCGATGCGTGAGGGCATGATCGAGCAGGCCGATATCCTGAAAACAGTAGCCGATCTGCTTTTGCAGACTATCAAAAGAGAGGATATTCCCATCCTCCCTTTCTGATACACCCCCATATGTTTTTTTCTGATCCGACATGTGTTTAAATCTCTCTTCCCGAGCCTTGAATAGCTCGGAGTATATCCCCGACAGTCTCCATCTTATTCACTTCTTCGGTCGTTATCTCCACCTCAAACGCAAGACCGATCTCTGATACAATTTCGTATAAGTCGAGGGAATCTGCGCAAAGATCCTCGATCAGAGTCGTCTCCGGCGTGATCTCTTTTTTTTCGATATGGAGAACATCTTCTATGATTTCACGAAGCTTTTCAAATTCCATTTTCCCCTCCTTACACTATCTTATTTATTTTACTAAATCATGACGTGAAAAGCAATCAAAAAGCTCTCCGTTTTACAACGGAGAGCTTATGCTTCGTATCAATCCTGAGGAATGATCTCTTTTTTGTTGTATGTACCGCAATTCTTGCATACGTGATGGGGCATCATCAGTTCCCCGCACTTGCTGCACGGTACCAGATTCGGTACGCTCATCTTCCAGTTCGCACGTCTCTTATCACGTCTGGAAGCTGACGATTTATTTTTCGGGCAAATAGACACTTCTGACACCTCCTCGCCTTTTCAAACTTACCTGAAACATTATACAGATGCACAATATGCTTGTCAACATCATTTTTCAGGTATTTCGGTCAAAATGTCTTAACCGACAAGCTCCGCTGTTTCACGTGCGATCTCAAGCTCTTCGTCGGTCGGAACGACCCATGCCGGAATTCTGGATTCCGGAGTCGTGATGCGCACTTCCTTGCCGTAGCGGGCCTGGTTGGCATCGCCGTCGAGGAACATGCCCATATAGGACAGATTCTTGATGACTTCCTCACGCACACCTTCGTCGTTCTCGCCGATACCGGCTGTGAAAGCGATCGCGTCCACACCGTTCATGACAGCAATGTAAGCGCCGACATACTTCAAAACACGATAGCAGAACATATCCAGCGCGATACCGGAGCGTTCATTGCCCTCGGCGCGTGTATTCCAGAGATCTCTGAAGTCACTGGAGACACCTGACAGACCCAGAACACCCGACTCTTTGTTGAGCATGTTCATAATCTCGGCGAAATCCATGTTCTTTTTCTTTGCGATAAACTCGACAGCGCCTATATCCACGTCACCGCTTCGGGTACCCATCGCCAGGCCTTCAAGCGGGGTCAGACCCATAGAAGTGTCGATTGACTTTCCGTTGTAAACGGCTGTGACAGATGCACCGCCTCCGAGGTGGCAGATGATCAGTTTGCTTGTCTCAAGCGGAATACCGCACAGTTCAGCCAGTCTTCTGGAAACAAACTTGTGGCTTGTGCCGTGGAAGCCGTAACGGCGGACACGGTACTTCTCATAGAATTCCCAGGGAAGCGCATACATATAAGCTTCCGGCGGCATTGTCTGATGGAACGCCGTATCGAAAACGCCGACCTGCGGTGTGTCAGGCATCAGTTCATGACAAGTTCTGATACCGATAATATTGGCAGGGTTGTGAAGCGGTGCCAGTTCACTGCATTTGTCCACTTCCTCCAACACTTCATGATTGAGAATGACAGGTTCAGCAAATTTATCGCCGCCGTGAACGATACGGTGTCCGACTGCCGCGATCTCATCAAGACTCTCAATACAGCCGATATCGGGATCAGTCAGTGTATCCAGCACATGCTGTGCCGCCTCTTTATGAGTCGGCATATCAAAGGGGACCTTCTTCATATTGACGCTCTTGCTGTCATTCTTGTAGGTAAAAATCCCGTCGACGCCGACGCGTTCGCAGATACCTTTTGCCAAAACCTCTTCTGTCTCGGTGTTGATCAGCTGATATTTCAGTGAAGAACTACCGCAGTTGATAACTAGAATATTCATCCTCTCTACCTTCCTTTTCTATATGCAAGTCCGCGTTTTCGCCCATTATGTAAACTAAAAAGCATGGATCATTATACACTATTTTCGCCACTTGTTCAACAATAGGGGCTTATCGACGTTTGTATTGATTATTAATTTGAAAAGATGTATCATCTTAACGTAAATTTGACTGTATCAGAGGTAGGTAAATATGAATCAGCTAAGAACGTACCGTCTCGGAATCGATATCGGATCAACAACTGTCAAGATCGCGATTCTGGACGATACGGACGAATTGGTATTTGATGATTATGTGCGCCACAGAGCGAATATTCAGGAGGCACTGTCAGACCTTATCGGGCGTGCAGTCCATAAGCTCGGACAGATCCAAGTCGCTCCTGTCATCACCGGTTCCGGCGGACTGGCTCTGGCCGGAGCGATGGATATCCCGTTCGTTCAGGAAGTGGTCGCTGTCTCCAGAGCGCCGAAGGAATACGAGCCGGCAACAGATGTCGCGATCGAACTCGGCGGCGAGGATGCCAAGATCATCTATTTCGAGAACGGCAATGTCGAACAGCGCATGAACGGTATCTGCGCAGGCGGTACAGGATCTTTCATCGATCAGATGGCTTCTCTTCTTAAAACCGATGCCGACGGGATCGATGAGTATGCCCGTGACTACAATGCTATCTACGATATCGCCGCGCGCTGCGGCGTCTTTGCCAAAACAGATATACAGCCTCTGATCAACGAAGGTGCAGCCAAGTCTGACCTGGCGGCTTCCATCTTTCAAGCTGTTGTCAACCAGACGATCTCAGGTCTTGCCTGCGGCAAACCAATCCGAGGGCATGTCGCTTTTCTCGGTGGGCCGCTGCATTTCATGCCTGAGCTGCGAAAAGCATTTATCCGTACTCTGAAACTCGATGATGCCCATACGATCGTACCGTCGCACTCGCATTTGTTTGCCGCGATCGGATCAGCGAAAGAGGCGAATCTTACCGAAACGAAAGCTTTGGAGGAGATCCGCGAACAACTTAAAAAAGAGGTAAAACTCGATTTTGAAGTTGCCCGCCTGGACCCACTCTTCGCAAACGACGAAGAGTATACGGCTTTCAAAGAGCGCCATGCTTCCCACCACGTCACGACCGGAGATCTGGCTACTTACTGCGGCGGTGCTTACCTGGGTATTGACGCAGGATCAACGACGACCAAAGCCGCACTGATCTCCGAGGACGGCACGCTCCTCTATTCTTTCTACAGCAACAACGAAGGAGACCCGCTCGGCATGACGATCCATGCCATCAAAGAGATCTACAGTCAGCTTCCTGAAAATGTGAAGATCCTGCGATCCTGCTCCACCGGATACGGCGAAGCGCTGATCAAGGCTGCTTTGATGCTCGATTACGGCGAAGTCGAGACCATCGCTCACTATTATGCTGCTTCTTTCTTTGATCCTGCTGTAGACTGTATTCTGGATATCGGCGGTCAGGATATGAAATGTATCCGGATCAAGAACCAGAGTGTTGATTCCGTACAGCTCAACGAAGCCTGTTCATCAGGATGCGGTTCATTCATCGAGACTTTCGCCAAATCACTGGATATTTCAGTCCAGGATTTTGCCCATGAAGCGCTCTTCGCGAAAAACCCGATCGATCTGGGCACCCGCTGTACCGTCTTTATGAATTCCAAAGTGAAGCAGGCACAGAAAGAAGGCGCGACTGTCGCTGATATCTCTGCCGGGCTTGCTTACTCTGTCATCAAAAACGCCCTTTTCAAAGTCATCAAAGTGACGAATGCCGCCGCTCTGGGCGAGCATATTGTGCTGCAGGGCGGAACATTCTATAACGAAGCTGTACTGCGCAGCTTCGAGAAGATCGCTGACTGCGAGGCCATCCGCCCCGATATCGCCGGTATCATGGGTGCTTTTGGCGCGGCACTTGTTGCAAAGGAACGTCATGAAGCGGAGCCTGCCGAAACAACCATGCTCCCGATCGATCAGATCGAGTCGCTCGAATATCATACAACGATGGCGCGATGCGGACGATGCAGCAACAACTGCCGTCTGACGGTCAATCACTTCTCCGGCAACCGCCGCTTCATCACAGGCAACCGATGTGAACGCGGTTTGGGAAAAGCCGGTAAGAGAAGCCATCTTCCGAATCTATTTGAGGAAAAGCTCCACAGATATTTTGACTATGAGCCGCTGCCGGCAGATCAGGCATCACGCGGAGTGATCGGTATTCCGCGCGTACTGAATATGTATGAAAACTATCCGTTCTGGCACACGTTCCTGACAAAGCTCGGTTTTTCGATCGTCCTGTCTCCTCTTTCCACCAGAAAGATCTATGAGCTGGGTATCGAATCTATTCCGAGCGAGTCCGAGTGCTATCCTGCCAAGCTGGCCCACGGACATGTCAAATGGCTGATCGATCATGGCGTTCAGACCATTTTCTATCCGAGTATTCCGTACGAGCGCATCGAATATCAAAGCGCCAACAATCACTATAACTGTCCTATTGTCACCTCCTATCCGGAGAATATCAAAAACAATATGGAAGAAGTGACGCATGAAGAAGTGCTCTTCCTCCATCCGTTTGTTTCTCTGGAAAGCGAGGAGACGATTATTAAGGGACTTGCGCCCACTTTTTCAAAACAGTTCGGGATATCATCATCTGTTATCTCCGCTGCCGTGAGCGCAGCCTGGAAAGAGCTCGAACAGGCCCGGGCTGATATCAGAAAACGCGGTGAGGAAGTGATCGAACTCCTTAAGGAGACCGGCGGTCACGGCATTGTTCTGGCAGGCCGTCCTTACCATCTGGATCCGGAAGTCAATCACGGTATCCCGGATCTGGTCAACTCCTATGACATGGCAGTGCTGACCGAGGATTCTGTCGCGCATCTGGCAGATGTGGACACGCCGCTGCTCGTTGTCGACCAGTGGATGTATCACTCCCGTCTGTACCGCGCAGCAGAATATGTCAAGAGAGTTGATTTCCTGGATCTGATCCAGCTCAACTCATTCGGATGCGGACTCGATGCCGTTACGACCGATGAAGTTTCCGATATTCTGACCGGTTCTGACAAGATCTACACCAGTCTGAAGATCGATGAGGTCAACAATCTGGGTGCTGCCAGGATCCGTGTGAGGTCGCTTTTGTCTGCGATCCGCGTGCGCAAGCAAAAAGCCGAACGCGAAGGAAGTACGCGCCGGATCCGCTCCAGCGCTTTCAAAAAGGTTCTGTTCACGAAGGAGATGCGTGATTACACGATTCTCTCTCCGCAGATGTCGCCTATTCATTTTGATATGCTGCAGGCCGCTTTTAAGATGGAAGGCTACAACATGGAGGTGCTGGCCAATGACGGGCATGAGGCTGTCAATACCGGCCTTCAATACGTTAATAACGATGCCTGCTATCCTTCCCTGATGGTCGTCGGCCAGATCATGACGGCTCTTCTTTCCGGAAAATATGATCTTGACCGTACCGCTGTCATTATCACACAGACCGGCGGCGGTTGCCGTGCCACTAATTATATCGGGTTTATAAGAAGAGCGCTTGAAAAAGCAGGTATGGCGCATATCCCGGTCATTTCCCTCAATGTCAGCGGCCTTGAGCCAAATCCGGGCTTTAAGATCACGCCTTCTCTCGTCATGCGCGGCATCTATGCCGTGATCTTCGGTGATGTGTTCATGCGTGTCCTGTACCGGATGCGTCCCTATGAGGCTGTTCCGGGATCGGCAGATGCCCTTCACAAAAAATGGGAGGAACGCTGTATCAGATTCCTGCAGAAAAAACATATGTCAAGGCGCGAATTCAACAATATCTGCCGCGGCATCATCAAGGAATTTGATGAACTTCCGATTACAGATCAAGTTAAACCGCGCGTCGGCATTGTCGGTGAGATCCTGGTCAAGTTCATGCCGGCTGCCAACAATTATCTCGTTGAGCAACTTGAAGCAGAAGGCGCCGAGGCAGTCGTTCCGGATCTGCTCGACTTCCTGCTCTACTCATTCTATAATACGAATTTCAAGGCTGAACATCTGGGAATGAAAAAGAAATCGGCCACGCTCGGCAATGCCGGTATCCGTTTCCTTGAATGGGCGCGCAGTGTACCGAAGCAGGCGTTTGCAAAGAGTAAGCATTTCACACCGCCGAACCCGATCAGCCATCTGGCTAAAAACGCCAGTCCGATCGTCTCTCTGGGCAATCAGACCGGCGAAGGATGGTTCCTTACAGGTGAAATGCTTGAATTAATAGAAGAAGGCGTACCGAATATCGTCTGTACACAGCCGTTCGGCTGCCTTCCGAATCACGTTGTCGGAAAGGGTGTTATCAAAGAGCTGCGCAGACGCTATCCGGAATCTAATATCGTGGCGATCGACTACGATCCCGGTGCAAGCGAAGTCAATCAGCTCAACCGTCTGAAACTGATGCTCTCTACCGCTAAGACAAATCTTCTTTAAAATCTATATCAGATACTTCACGGGCTCTGGAGACAGGCAGCGGATAATAATACACATCATCCGCATGCCGGCGGATCAGCTGCTTGCCTCCTGTATCGCCTGACAGATCTTTAAGTTCCCGCCAGCAATCATCTCGAAACGCACACGGATTATAAGGTGTTCCGTCTAAACTGATCGCAGCCATCATCTTGCCGCTCTCCTTAAATCCGTCCAGAAAAGCATGGATCGTCTCTTCCTGCAAATAAGGTTCATCTGCGACAAAACATACCATCACATGGCTGTCATTCAGAAGAGAATGTCCGTCATCTCCGTATCTGCGCACCGCTTCCCTGAACTCAGTGGCGATCAGACAGCCGACCGTGGTGAGACCGATCTTCATCGAGGAGGAAATACCTCTCTCCGGATGAGGGTTTTCCACGCAGAACAGTCTTTTGTCCGCGCGGCAGATATCGAAGATCTCCCCTTTTCTGGTGATGACCGTCAAATCGTCAATATCATCTCTCGCTTCTTTGACCGCAAGCAGACGATCCGTAATATGACGATACATCGGCTTTCCGTCAAGGTCCGCCAACAGTTTATTCTCTTTTTGATCTCCAAAGCGGCTGGAAAAACCTGCCGCCAGAATCACAGGATGATATCTCATTTTTGTGCTTCCAATACAGAATTGATCAATAATTTGGCCGCTACGGCAATCCCTTCGTCATTTGTGTGGAATGCAGGGTCATGCCAGCCCGGATAGTCGATCATATAATGCGGGTTGGTCGGACCGCTGCCTACCCAGTAATAATAAGACGGAACTTCCTGCATCAGAAATGCAAAGTCTTCACATCCGAGTGACGGTACGGCTGAGACGATCTGGTCCTCTCCCACTGTGGCGGCCGCCGCCGCATAAGAGATCTCCGACATTTTCCTGGAATTGTAGACAGCCGGCACTTCCTGCTCTACCGTGACAGTAGCCTTACATCCGTATGCCGGCGCGATCAGCTCGCACATCTGCTGAACCCTTTCGAAGGCTTTCTTCCTGAGCTCATCATCATGTGCGCGAACGGAGCCCTCCAGCATGACATCATCGACCATCTGATGCATCGTTGAGGAAGATGGAGTCTGGAACGACTCGATACCGACTGTCAGAGCTTTCATCGGATCCGTATTACGGCTGACGATGCTCTGAAAGCTCATCACAAGTGCGCTGGCACACAAAACCGGGTCATGTGCGTCCTGCGGCGAACCGCTGTGGCTGGCTTTACCGTGTACCCAGATACTGTAGTTGTACTTGCCTGCCATACGGTATCCGGGTTCCGCTACAACCTGCCCGACAGGGATATCAGGACGATTGTGCATGCCGAAGAGGTATTCCGGTTTCATCGTATCAAACATACCGGATTCCAGCAGATAATTGGCACCGGCCGTAATCTCCTCTGCAGGCTGGAAGATCAGCATGACATTGCCCCTGAGCTCTGCTCTGTTGCGCGATAATACCTGCGCCGCAGCGAGCAGCGAAGCCGTATGAAAGTCATGCCCGCACGCGTGCATCACACCTTCGTTTTCCGACTTGATCCCCTCATCGGCCTGCTCCTCTTTCGGCAGACCGTCGATGTCGGCACGAAGCCCGATAAGCTTACCGGATGCCCCGCCGCGGATCACCGCTACCACACCTGTCTCAATGGGTAAGTCAAGGATTCTGACACCGCTCATGCGGCTCAGAACGGATTGAATCAGCTTGGTTGTCTGGAACTCCTTTAATGACAGTTCCGGATGGCGATGCAATGCCTCCTTGATCTTGATAAATGCACTTTCCTCGTCAGGAGTCAGATTCCAATCGTATGTGTTTGTCATGATGCTCTCTTTCTAAAACGTATTACAAAATGCTTCCTGTATGTCTCAATTATAACCGACTGAGAAGGCAAGTTCAAAACTGTCTCCGTCTTCCATCGGCGTATAATCCACACCGCTCTGGATCATCTCGCCGTCCTTTAAGGCCATCCACCATTCCTGTTTGGTATCTTCCGCTTTTTCTCCGTCTACTTCTGTCACATAAAAACCGGAAGCCCCTTCAATACCATCGGCCAGATCTTCCTCGCGCAGGAGATCCCCCAACATCTCATAGTCAGTCGTAAAGCTGAATTCTTTTTGGCTTCCGTCACTGTGCGTGACAGTTATTGTAATGGTCTTTTCTTCTCCTCGTTCGGCTTCTTTCCTCTGTTTACTATCCTGGTTTTCTTCTTGTTTCTCAGCTTTTTTCTCTTCCTTCTGTGATTCTGTTTTAGAGCCGCATCCTCCCAGCATCACGAGTGCAGTCATCAGAGCGAGAAACCAGATGATCATCTTTTTAAAATGCCTGGACATAGAGAATTCCTTTCTGAATCAATAAGATATGCCTTTCTGAAGCAAAAAGCCCCTTAAAGCGCATAGCTGCTGACTTTATAGGAGCTTTTACCTGCGGATGGTGGGACTCGAACCCACACGATGTCACCACCGCAAGATTTTGAGTCTTGTGCGTCTGCCAATTCCGCCACATCCGCTAAAAACAAACAAAACGGCCGCTGTTTCAGACCGTTTTGTATGATAGCACAGAACACGTTATAATTCAACCCGGTTATTGGATCAGTGCCCGGTCGATCAGATCCCAGCTGTCCTTCGAGATCTCATATTCGCCCTGATCGTTTTTTTCAACGACAACCGTCATGGTCGTCTCATCCGCATAAGTCGGATTCTTGGCGATCTCATCAAACCGATCGATCAAAAGCTTGCTCAGAACTTTCATCAGCTCTTCTGAAGAAATATCCTGATCAGCCTCAATGGCCTTCTTGACCGCTTCTTCAGCAGCCTTATTGAACTCATCATCCTGCAGAACCGAGCTGAACTGCAACGGCTTGACCTTCAGTTCAACATTGAAATGGCTGCCGTCCGCTGTTGCTTCCCCGACCTCGTACTGCACATGTTCGCACAGCGTGCCCATAGACTCAGATAATTGTTTTTTGCTCTCCTCGTCCATATCCGTACCGAACACATCCGAGAATGCATCTACCAGCGCATTCAGATTATCCTCATGCATTGTCCGGGCATCCTTCTTCTTGCCGATGTCCTGCTTAGTATAAGCACCGTAATCACCTTTGTAAGAGGCATCCAGCATCGCACCGACGTAATCGGCCGCATCGAACTGTTTGTTACCGCATCCGGTGAGCATCAGCACTGCCAAAAGCATCAGAGCTGATCCCGTTGTGATGATCTTTTTGAAACAAATTCTCATATTCCTCACTCCGCTAAATCACCTGGATCAAACCAGCTCATCATGGATCGGGAAGCAGTCAAACGTGGCAAAATAGTCTCCGAGCGTCTCTGCGCGACGGATCATCTGTACCGAACCGTCTTCCTTAAGAAGCAGCTCTGCAGACTTCAGACGGTCGTTGTAATTGTACCCCATCGCATAGCCATGAGCGCCTGCATCATGAATGACCAGATAATCACCCATATCGATCTTAGGCATCTTGCGGTCAATGGCAAATTTGTCATTATTCTCGCAGAGAGATCCGGTGATATCATACACGTGATCACAGGCAGCATCTTCTTTTCCGGCCACTGTGATATGGTGATAAGCGCCATACATAGCCGGACGGATCAGGTCGACCGCGCAGGCATCAACGCCGATATACTCTTTGTAGATATGCTTCTCGTTGACAGCCTGTGTCACCAGCTGTCCGTACGGTCCAAGCATAAAGCGCCCAAGTTCTGTATAAATTGCCAGATCTGTGATGCCTTCCGGCACGAGGATCTCATCGTACGCTTTGTGCACGCCGGCGCCGATTGCCGCGATGTTGTTCGGTTCCTCGTCAGGATAATACGGAATGCCGATACCGCCGGAAAGGTTGACAAAAGAAAGTGTAATGCCGAGCTCTTTTTTGATCTCGACCACGAGCTTGAACAGGATGGCGGAAAGGCGCGGATAGTACTCCTCCATCAGCGCGTTACTGGCAAGGAAAGCATGGATACCGAAATGCTTCACGCCTCCGTCCCGCAGTAGACGGTATGCCCTGAACAACTGCTCTTTAGTCATGCCGTATTTGGCGTCGCCCGGATGATCCATGATGCCGTTACTCATCGTGAAGTGGCCGCCCGGATTGAACCGGCAGCTGACCGTCTCAGGGAAACCTCCGCAGGCTTTCGCCATCTTATCGACCTGTGTGACATCATCCAGATTGATGATACCGCCGAGCTCATTGCAGTACGTGAACTCTTCAAGCGGCGTGTCATTCGATGAGAACATGATCATATGGCCTGTATTTCCAACAGCTTTTGAGAGAACAAGCTCCGCCATCGAAGAACAGTCCGAACCGCATCCGCATTCTTTCAGAATCTGCAGAATAAAAGGATTCGGATTCGCCTTGACAGCAAAGAACTCACGGTAGCCTTTGTTCCATGAAAAAGCATCGTACAGGGCTTTTGCATTTGCCTTGATCGCCTTTTCGTCATAGACGTGGAACGGTGTCGGATAGGTCTTGGTAATCTCTTTGATCTGTTCGAGCGTGAGAATCGGTTTTTTATCCATAATCAATCTCCTTATTTCTTATGTTCGTGATTGAACAAATGATCACTGCAGTATTCATAATTGCCGTTGCACTTTGAACAGTAACGGAATTCCAGGTTCGGATCATCCAGTTCTGTCCTCCCGCACACAGCACAGCGGTGTCTGGCTACAGGCTGGGGATCTGTCGGAGCAGGATAGCCGTGCGCCTGCGAAGCGGTTGGAACCTGTGATCCGTAAGGACCGGCCTGATTCTGCGCGTTTTCTCTCTTCCTGATCTGCTCAGCCAGCGCTTTGAGCTGTTCCTGTTGTCTCCTCTTATAGCGCGCTGCTGTCATTTTAAAGTCATCCTTCAGGGACAGATAGTAGATCAGCGCGTTCAGCATGGACACAAACGCCGCGATACCCGCCGCACGGTAATACAGTGTGTAGTAACCGCCCGCTCCGCCATACTGCGGCAGAAAAGCCTGGAGAATGGCCCACACAAAATAGAACGCATCCAGGATCGCGATCCATTTACCGCGGATCGGGAGCAGGAAGAAAAGCAGGAACTGCGCATTCGGAAACGCCATCGCGTAAATGAAAAAGAATGACAAGTACAGATAGCTCGTTCCGATGGGATATGACACGCCCGTGATGGCGTAAGCCACCAGTGCGGCAATCACGTGCAGAATAATACCCAGGAAAATATAACTGTTAAACTTGAAAGTACCCATGACTCTCTCAAGCTGTGATCCGATCAGATAATAGATGTACAGCATCAGAACTGACCAGAACAAACTGGATGAACTTGGCGGCTGGATAATAAACGTGATGATCCGCCAGACCTGTCCGTGAAGGATCGCTTCGGCATTCAGACTCAGGTACTGTTCAAACAGCTCCGGTCTCATCAGATTAAGTATCACACCGAAAGCATTCAGCGCGATCAGATAATACATTAAATGGGGAATGGCAAAACGACCCAGTTTTTTCTCAAGCTTGTCAAAGAAGCTCATACAACCTCCTTCTTGCGGGGGTTCAAACATGAAAATCCGCATAAAATCTTAAATTTTATCATACTGATGTTTTGGGCTTTTGTCAATTGATGTGCTATACTGATCCCGTACGTAAACATGCACACAAAACACTCAGAAACATGAAGATCGCTGCCTTTATCTGTGAACTGAATCCCCTGCATGAAGGGCATTGCCATTTTATCAGTGAAGCGCGCCGCAAGACAGGCGCTGACTATCTGATCGCCCTGATGAGCGGTGACTTTGTCCAGCGCGGAGAACCGGCTGTTCTTCCCATGCACGAACGCGCTGAAAAAGCGCTTCATGCCGGGGCGGATCTGGTTCTTCAGCTGCCGGATGTCTATGCGTGTGCCAGCGCGCAGTATTTTGCTGAAGGCGGTGTGAGGCTGCTTGACAGCCTTAACTGCGTTGATGCCCTGTGCTTTGGCGCTGAATGCGCCGACGGGGAGCTGTTGCTCAAAACAGTGGATCTGCTTAACTCCTTCCATAAGGACATGCAGCCTCTTATACGCAAACACCTGACAGAAGGCATGACCTATGCATCGGCGCGCAGCAAAGCATTGGAAGACTTACTGCGCGAGCATGAACCGGCCCTTGCGGATCAAGTTTCGGATCTCATGCGGGCGCCAAACAATCAACTCGCTTTGGCCTATCTGCAGGCGATGCATTCGATCCATTCTTCAATGACTCCCTGCACAGTTCCGCGTGATCCCGGATTCAAAAGCTCTTCGCAGATCCGTCGGGAACTGTTTAACGATACAAGCTCTGCCTCTGAGGATCCATATCTTATTGCGGATGATTTTTCTCTTCTGCTCAAAGACCGGCTTCTCAGATCCGATGCGGATGCTCTGAGTGATTATCTGGATGTGACACCTGATCTTGCACACCGCATCAAAAACAAGCAGAACGAATTCCTTTCCTGGTCACAGTTTACTGACTTGCTGCACACAAAAGAAATGACACGGGCGCGTATCAGCCGCTGCCTGTGCCATATTCTTCTCGGTATCCGTAAAGATGACCTTTCCCGTGATATCCGTTATCTGCGTATTCTGGGCTTTAACCGCAAGGCTGCTCCCCTTCTGTCTTATCTCAAGGAATGCAGTGCTCTGCCGCTGATCACCAAACAGGATGCGGATCAGCGCGATGATGCTGCCGATCTGTATCAGAGCGTCCTGACCGATAAGTACGGGATTGCCTTTATTGAGTCACACGAACAGCCCGTCCAGGTCATCTGAAATATCTGACCGCTGCCTCAAAGATCCGGCTGTCATAGTTGCCGGGCACATTCAGATACAGCCCTGCGCTGTATCTCTCACTATGTCCCATCTTCCCCAGGATTCTTCCGTCCGGTGATGTGATACCTTCAACAGCATAGACCGAACCGTTCGGGTTGTGCAGCACATCCATGGAAGCCTGTCCGTCAAAATCGACATACTGTGTCGCGATCTGCCCGTTACGGATCAATTCCCCGATCCACTCCTGATTAGCGTAAAATCGGCCCTCTCCGTGTGATACAGGCACGGTATATACATCCCCTACCTCCGTCAGCGAAAGCCATGGTGATTTATTAGAGGCGATCCTGGTGCGCACGATCCTCGACTGGTGGCGTCCTATAACATTGTGTGTAAGCGTCGGCGCGTCAGCATCTGTATCTGTAATGCGGCCGAATGGTACGAGGCCGAGTTTGATCAGCGCCTGAAAACCGTTGCAGATGCCGAGCATCAGACCGTCGCGATGATCCATAAGATCCTCAACTGCATCTCTGACGGCGTCATTTCTGAAGAATGACGTGATAAACTTTCCACTTCCGTCAGGCTCATCTCCTGCGGAGAATCCGCCCGGAATAAAGATCATCTGTGACCTTCTGACCGCTTCGGCAAAATGATCCGGATCATGCACCACAAAGATCTCCGGCTCAGCCCCTCCCCTGCGGACAGCGGCAGCGCTGTCATACTCACAGTTTGTCCCGGGGAACACCGGGATCAATACGCGCGGTTTTAAGTCACAGTGAACAGCGAAGGAAGCCGGCTTCTCATCTAATCTGTCTTTCTCGTATGAAATGGTCGGGACTTCACCGCCGCTTTCCGTTCTTGTGCGGTAGACGCTCTCCAGTTTATCCTCGTAAGTGCGCAGCATGGCCGACAATTCATAGGTATCTTTGTGATAACAAATGACACGTTCAGAGAGTGTTTTGCCCAGTGCCACGCATGAAATGGCGCTGTTTGCATCGACAAGTTCCCTGACTGCACCGGGATTATCCGTCTCGATCACGAATCCTCCGTATCGGTAACCGAAAATATCTTCCAATGTCAGTGCACTGTTATAGCTGAATCCTAGGCCGTTTCCGAAGCACATCTTCATCACTGCCTCTGCAACGCCGCCGCATCCTGGTGTATAGCACGCTTTCACAAGGCCTTTGCGCATTAAAACCGTAATGGTCTCAAATACCGTTTTCAGGGATGACGCCTCAGGCAGATCAGATGCGTCAAATGATGGCACGATCATAACGACATCATGGTCCGGTTCCTTAAACTCCGGTGAAACGACGTGTGATAGTTCATCTGTCGTGACGGCAAAAGAAATCAATGTCGGCGGCACGTCCAGATCTTCAAACGAACCGCTCATGGAATCCTTCCCGCCGATCGCTCCGACGCCCAGATCGATCTGCGCTTTAAATGCCCCCAGAAGCGCCGCAAGGGGAAGTCCCCACCTGCGGGGGTCATCTTTCGGGCTGCCGAAAAACTCCTGAAATGACAGATAAATATCTTTAAATGAAGCACCGGCTGCGATCAGCTTGCACACCGATTCGACAACCGCCAGATATGCGCCGTGATACGGGCTTTTTCCAGAAATATGGGGATTGAAACCGTACGCCATCAGGGAGACTGTATCTGTCTCCTTTTCCTGAACAGAAACTTTCTGCACCATCGTCTGGGCAGGTGTCAGCTGGTATTTCCCGCCAAAAGGCATCAGGACCGTCCCGGCACCGATCGTGGAATCAAAACGTTCCGCAAGTCCCCGCCTTGAACACGTCTTTAAGTCACCGGCCAGATGCATATAACCTGCCGCGAATGACCCGGGGATTTCCTGCTTGATCTCTTGTGTCTTTTCAGTCTCAACGCAGATGTGCTTCGGTGCGCCGTTGGTGTCAAGGAACGCGCGGCTGATATCGACGATCGCCTTGCCGTTCCAGTGCATGATGAGCCGCCCGGAATCCGTTACGACAGCGACCGGTGTGGCGTCCGTATTCTCTTCCCCGGCTATGGAAAGAAAGCGCGCGACATCCTCCGGAGCCACGACGACCGCCATGCGCTCCTGGCTCTCGCTGATGGCAAGCTCCGTGCCATCAAGACCCTCATATTTCTTAGGAACAGCATTCAGATCGATTTCAAGGCCTTCAGCCAGTTCCCCGATGGCAACCGATACGCCGCCGGCTCCGAAATCATTGCACCGTTTGATCATCGAACAAACATCATGCCTTCTGAACATGCGCTGCAGTTTTCTCTCTTCGGGGGCATTTCCTTTTTGCACTTCAGCGCCGCATGTCTCCAGGGACTGCAGTGTATGTGATTTGGAAGACCCTGTAGCACCGCCGCAGCCGTCGCGCCCGGTCGCACCGCCGAGCAGGATCACCACATCGCCTGCCGAAGGTCTCTCACGTCTGACGTTTTCTGCTGGAGCCGCCGCGATCACAGCCCCTACCTCCATACGTTTGGCTACATAGCCCGGATGATAGAGTTCATCGACAATACCTGTTGCCAGTCCGATCTGGTTACCGTAAGAGGAATATCCTGCTGCCGCCTTTGTAACGATCGTGCGCTGCGGAAGTTTGCCCGGTATCGTTTCACTGATGGCTTTGAGCGGATCGGCCGCCCCGGTAACACGCATCGCACCATAGACATATCCGCGTCCTGAAAGCGGATCCCGGATCGCACCGCCGATACATGTCGCCGCACCGCCGAACGGTTCGATCTCTGTAGGATGGTTATGTGTTTCATTTTTAAAGAAAAGAAGCCACGGCTCTTTCTTTCCGTCCACTGTCATCTCGATCCTGACTGTGCAGGCATTGACCTCCTCGGATTCATCAAGCTTATCGAGCTGGCCCTTTTCCCTGAGATACTTGGCAGCCAAAGTCCCGAGATCCATCAGGCATACCGGCTTGGTCCGGCCAAGTTCTTTGCGGACAGCAAGATACTCATCGTAGGCCTTTTGCAGAATTTCATCTTCGAACGAAACATCATCGATCTGTGTATGGAACGTCGTATGACGGCAGTGATCTGACCAATATGTATCGATCACGCGCAGCTCTGTCATTGTCGGATCGCGCTGTTCAGATCTGAAATACTCCTGGCAAAATGCAATATCCCCGGCATCCATCGCCAGCCCATAGGCGGCTATGAACTCGGGCAACGCCTTCTCATCCATATCCCTAAAGCCTGTCAGAACCGCCACTTCTTCCGGAATCTCATAGGTCATCTTCAGCGTTTCAGGCAGATCCAGAGCCGCTTCACGTGCCTCGACCGGGTTGATCAGATACTGCCTGATCTTATCGTGATCCGCTTCTGTCAGATCGCCGGTGAAACTGTACAGCACGGCAGACCTGATCAGAGGATCTTCGTCGGGAGCGATGATGCGCACGCATTGCATAGCAGAATCGGCTCTCTGGTCAAACTGGCCGGGCAGATACTCAACGGCAAAGCAGAATGACTCTCCCAGATCGACTTCGTCTGATACAAGATCTGTCTGGGGCTCCGAGAAGATCGTCTTTTTGGCCTGCTCGAAGACTTTTTCAGAGATATTCTCAATATCATAGCGGTTGATGATACGTGCTTTTCGCAGACCCGCTATACCGAGGAGCCCTTGCAGCTCACCCGCAAGCGCATGTGCTTCATGTGCCAGTTCATCTTTTTTTTCGACATAGACTCTGTAAACCATAGATTAAGCCTCCATCGCTCTCTTTCCGATGTCATGTCTGTAAAACGCATTATCAAAATGGATCTTTTCCACTTTTGCATAAGCGCCTTCAATCGCCTCCGCAAGTGTCTTTGCAGTCGCCGTAACGCCCAGAACGCGTCCGCCGTTTGTGACCAGCTTGCCGTCTTTTAGAGCGGCACCGGCCACATATGTCATCCCGGTGATCTCTTCCGGGATCGTGATCTCATAACCTTTTTCATAGCTGACCGGATATCCTTCCGATGCCATCACAACACAGCAGGCGTGACCCGAATCAAACTCGACCGTCACTTCGGCGAGACGCTCCTCTGTCACTGCCTGCATGACAGTGAGCAGGTCGGACTTAAGAAGCGGGAGAACGACCTGTGCCTCGGGATCACCGAAGCGGCAGTTGTACTCAATGACCTTGGGGCCGTCCTTGGTAATCATAAGGCCGAAGTACAGACATCCCTTAAAAGTCCTTCCCTCTTTGTTCATCGCCTCCATTGTCGGCAGAAAGATGCTTCTCATGCACTCCTCGGCGACGTCCTCCGTGTAATATGGATTGGGCGCGACAGTGCCCATCCCACCGGTATTTAAACCGGTATCTCCGTCTCCTGCACGCTTGTGATCCATAGACGAGACCATCGGTACCAGTGTCTTACCGTCCGTGAATGAAAGCACGGATACTTCAGGACCGGTCAAAAACTCTTCGATCACGATCTGATCGCCGCTGGCTCCGAATTTGTGCTCACCCATCATCTGGCGTACTGCCTCTTTGGCCTCTTCTCTCGTCTGCGCGATAACGACACCTTTGCCGAGAGCCAGCCCGTCTGCCTTGACCACCGTCGGCACCGGCGCTTCCTCCAGATACCGAAGCGCGTCATCCATGTCGGTAAAAACTTCATACCGGGCAGTCGGAATACCGTATTTTTTCATCAGATCCTTCGCGAACACTTTGCTGCTCTCGATCAGAGCCGCATCAGCAGAAGGTCCGAAACCGGGGATGCCGATCTCTGCCAGCCTGTCGACACATCCGAGCGCCAGCGGATCATCCTGTGCCACTACCGCATAGTCGATCTGATGTTCTGAGGCAAATCTGACGATCCCGTCAATATCTGTCGCGCCGATCGGTACACAGACCGCATCGCCTGCCATTCCGCCGTTTCCGGGAAGTGCGTAGATCATCTCAACTGCAGGGTTTTCTCTCAGTTTCTTAATAATCACATGTTCGCGGCCACCGCCGCCGACTACCATGATGTTCATAATTGATTCTTCCTCCTTGAAATCAATGGTGGAAAAGACGCATTCCCGTAAAAGCCATCACCATTCCATATTTATCGCAGCACTCTATCACGGCGTCATCACGCACGGAACCGCCCGGCTGCGCAACATAGCGCACACCGCTTCTGTATGCACGCTCAATATTATCAGAAAACGGGAAAAAGGCATCTGAGCCGAGTGCCACGTCACTGACAGTGGCCAGATAGGCTTTCTTCTCCTCAGCCGTAAGTGGTTCCGGCCTCTCTGTGAAATAGTTCTCCCATATGCCATCGGCACATACGTCTTCTTCGTTTTGATTGATATAGCCATCGATCACGTTGTCTCGTCCGACACGTCCCAGTCCTTCCTTAAACGGCAGATCAAGCACCTTGTCGTATTGCCGCAGGAACCAGGTATCTGCCTTAGTCCCGGCCAATCGTGTGCAATGGATTCTGGACTGCTGTCCGGCTCCGACACCGATCGCCTGTCCGTCCACTGCATAGCAGACCGAATTGGACTGGGTGTATTTCAGTGTGATCAGGGCCACGATCAGATCACGCACGGCGTTCGCAGGCAGGTCTTTTCTTTTCGTCACAACATTTTCCAAGAGTGCCTTGTCGATCTTAAAATTGTTGTGTCCCTGCTCAAAAGTAATGCCAAACACCTGCTTGTGTTCCAATTCGTCCGGTTCATATTCCGGATCGATGGCCACGATATTATAGTTTCCTTTTTTCTTGGATTTGAGGATCTCAAACGCCTCAGGCGTATAGCCCGGAGCGATAATACCATCAGATACTTCCCGCTTGATCATCCTGGCCGTCACCTCATCGCAGACATCCGAGAGCGCCACCCAGTCACCGAAGGAACACATACGGTCTGTCCCTCTGGCGCGTGCATAGGCGCAGGCGAGAGGTGATGCATCCAGACCTTTTACGTCATCGACAAAATAAGCTCTTTTCTGTTTTTCCGAGAGCGGGATACCGACTGCCCCGCAGGTCGGGGATACATGCTTAAAGGAAGCGGCCGCCGGAAGCGACAGCGCCTCTTTCAGTTCCTTGACAAGCTGCCAGGAATTGAAAGCGTCTAGAAAATTGATATATCCCGGACGTCCGTTCACAACTTCAATCGGTAAATCAGACCCGTCAGACATGAATATCTTCGCGGGCTTTTGATTCGGATTGCACCCGTATTTCAGCTCAAATTCTTTCATCCTTCAGTCTCCTTCGTGTTTATTGAAGATCCTCTCCTGTATCTGCCCGTCAGTCAGATCTGTATAACGGACATAGAGTGAAATCCTGTTATCTGCATCAAGCGCTTCCCACAACTCTGCGGCAAAGGCATCAATGTCGTCAGGGATGGAAACCCTTTCCGGTTCACCCGTAAATGTCGGAAGCGGATCGCCGTCTGTCACATACGTATGAATGAAGTGACCGGTTCCTGCAAGAGACTCATAGAAGAATGTATACCGGTTACATGCCGTTCCTGTCTCATCCGCTGACTTCAAGATACTCATCTTATAACTGAAATCACCTGCGTCAAAAGTGAGCATCCCGCTGATTCTGGGTGTGAAATTCGGCGCGTCAGGCTCAAAACAGCGCGTCGAGAGCGAGTCGGTAAAACTCTTCCCCTCTTTCAGCCCTTCATAGATCGTATCTGTCTGATCACCGTTTGTGACGATCAGGCGGTTATCGTATTCTCTTAACGCCGCATAGATGATCAGCGAAGGGTCTTCGACCTTTGAATCGTCAAAAGGTTTCGTGTAGAGGACACCGTCTTCCTTTGAGAAGACCCGGTTGCGGCTGTTGGCGCTGCGCCCCATGATAAAATAGGCCGTGCAGGCTTTCGTTGCGTCCGCACTCTTGCCGATCACAATACCGCGTCCGACATAAGGATTGCCGGTAATACGCTCAGCTATTGTTTTGGTTTCGTAAACATTCATTGAGAATCCCTTTCTGTTTTGATGGCGGCCGCTGTCTTTTCAACTGATAAGGGAAGGATGATCCACTCAGCCTGTTCCATTACCCGCCGCTGCAGCACTTCGGGTGTATCTCCAGGCTCAACACTAACAGCTTTTTGCATGATGATCTCGCCTCCGTCCGGTATCTCATTGACAAAATGCGTCGTCGCTCCGGTCACTTTAACGCCGTATCTGAGAGCTTCCTCATGGACTTTTAATCCGTAGAATCCCTTGCCGCAAAATGATGGGATCAGCGCCGGATGTATATTGATGATCCGGTGATCCCATCTTCTTGTGAAATCTGCACTGAGTATACTTAAATAACCAGCGAGAACGATCAGATCGATCTCATATTCCGACAGTTTCTTTTCGATCTCCTTCTCAGCTGCCTCCTGGCTCCCGTACATTTTCTTTGATATTGCAACTGCATCAATGCCGGCATTGGCCGCGCGTTCAAGCGCATAGGCATCGGATCTGCTGGATATGACGAGCCGAATACGGCCGCTTTTAATGATCCCGCTTTCCTGCGCATCGATCAGCGCCTGCAGATTCGTCCCGCCACCCGAAACGAATACTGCGATATTCACCGGTCTTGTGTTTTGCTTATCCTGCATCTTTTTTAGCGGCTCCTTCCGTCTGTCATCCGATCACGATTTTCTGCGCTTGATCAGCCGGTCCTATTTTGCCGATCACATAGGCTTTTTCACCCTGTCTGTGAAGGATCTGTAAAGCCAGGTCAACCTGCTCCTGAGGCACTGTGACTGTCATGCCGACGCCGCAGTTAAAAGTTGAGAACATTTCCTTTTCGGACAGATCCGCCTTTGCCGCAATTAGATCAAAGACCGGCAGGATGCGCACGCTCTTCCGGTCTATAAACGCACAAAGCCCGTCAGGGATCGCACGCGGAATGTTTTCATAGAATCCGCCGCCTGTAATATGCGATACCCCTCTGACATCTACCTGTTCCATGAGCGCTTGAATTGATCTGACATAAATCTTTGTCGGTGTCAGAAGCACCTCTCCGAGAGGCTGGTCTCCCAGAAGCGTTGCAGATTCGCCAAGGGTACGACCGCTCATCACAGGTGTATCTTCATCCGGACCGCAGGCATGCAGCCATTCTGAAGGGGTCTGATGAAGATCTGTTTCATCCACGTCAAAAACCTTGCGTACCAGCGAGAAACCGTTTGAATGAACGCCGCTCGAAGGCAATGCGATGATGACATCACCCTCCTTGACACGCTGCGGATCGATCATGCACTCCGCATCGACCAGTCCGGTACAATATCCGGCCAGATCATATTCATCTTCCGGATAAAACCCGGGCATCTCAGCCGTCTCACCGCCGATCAGCGCTGCCCCGGACTGCACGCAGCCCTCGGCCACACCGGATACGATCTGTTCGATCACTTCGGGGTAGTTTTTGCCGCATGCAATATAATCCAGGAAAAACAAGGGTTTTGCCCCGCAGCAGATGACATCGTTGACACACATGGCCACGCAGTCGATCCCGATCGTGTCATGCTTGTCCATTAAAAAGGCCAGACGCAGCTTTGTTCCGACTCCGTCCGTTCCGCTCACAAGAAGTGGTTTTTTCATTCCGGAAAGGTCAGGAGCAAAGAGTCCGCCGAATCCGCCGATATCTGAATATACGCCCGGTGTATTGGTGCGGGCGATATGCTTTTTCATGCGCTCAACGGCTTCATAACCGGCATTGATATTCACGCCTGCCGCCGCGTAGGCAGCTGATTCAGATTTCTTCTCCATCATCAATCCCTTCCGTTCCAGCAGTAAGTACACAGTTTATTTGTCTCAAGCCCGATCGCCTTTGTGAGGCCTTCGATCGTCTGAAACTCAACCGAGGCAATATGCAGCTGCCTGCAAATATCATCTCTGAGTTCACGTCCCCGCTTTGTCGAGCCATCAGCATACTCATCCAGATAATGAAAGCCCTTTTCCCCTTCAAGTTCCAGAATGGTACGGCGTGTGATCAATTCCATATCACTTGTCTCACGCGAGAAATTCAGGAACTTGCACGCATACATGATCGGCGGGCAGGCCGAGCGGATATGCACAGCCTTTGCTCCGTTCTCATAGAGGAAATCGACCGTCTCGCGCAGCTGCGTCCCGCGCACGATCGAATCATCGACAAAAAGCAGGTTTTTGCCCTCGATCAGATCCCTGACAGGAATCTGTTTCATTTTTGCAATCTCATTACGCTCCTTCTGGTTCGGCGGCATAAATGACCGGGGCCATGTCGGCGTATACTTGATAAACGGTCTGGAGAACGGAATATGTGACCGGTTCGCATATCCGATCGCATGCGGTGTACCCGAGTCAGGAACACCTGCGACATAATCGACATCCGGAAGCGTCCCGGCATCGATATCGTTCTGAGCCATGATCTCTCCGTTGCGGTACCGCATGAGTTCGACATTCATATCTTCATACTCTGATGTCGGGAACCCGTAATATGTCCAGAGGAAAGAGCACACCTGCATATGGCGGTTTTCAGGTTTCAGGATCTCATAATGATCCGC
>JAFWDW010000136.1 GCA_017515965.1 Lachnospiraceae bacterium | reverse complement strand
GCGGCGGACATCCGTGCAGTGTTGAGATCGTTGCTGAATTACAGATATCTGAACAATTGCTTCAACATCTTCTTTTGTGAACTTCTCAAAATCATCAATATGCTCAAGCAGATAAGCTTTGCATTCTTTGAAGATAGCTGTATCTTTTGCCTCCATCATGTTATCGACAAAAGTGGTGACTTTTTCAGTTTTAACACCGTCAAGCGTATAGCCTACACTGATGTTGAACTGGAAACCGTCTGTGCGACCAAGGTCGTATTCTTTAGCCAGGACATGAAGGGCAAACCAAGCCTTTATGTACTCTTCCTGTGCTTCGGGAAGTGTAAGCTCGGTCGACCACTCGCAGTTAAAGCATTCATCCTCAGCCTTGATACAGGGTTTAGCGACACAAGCTGCCAGTTCGCGGCCGTCCATCATCTGAACAGTCTTGAGTTCAAAGAAACGGGCACCGGCCACATAGGAGGCGATAATGTTCTGCGCAAGCTGTGAGTTCGGTCCGGCTGCCGGTCCGACTTCTGTTTCCAGAGGACGTCCGAAAATGGTCATAGGTTCGCCCTTGGCTTTGTAGAACTTATGAACACCAAAGATCGTTCCGCTCTGTTCTTTCTCACTTTTAATCCAATTCATTATATGCCCGAAGGGCATGCATGTCATAAGATCGCTCATGTAAACCTCCTTTACATTAACCGTTGATACTTGTCCACAGATCGGCTGCCTGTTCACGCACATCTGCGTAGATCTTCTCTGCATCTACGATCGTGATCTCACGATCCTTCATCAAGATCTGACCATTGCAGATGGTTGTGACGCAGTCATGTCCCATCATGCCGAAAAGGATATGTCCGTTGACATTGTTCTCATTCATCTCTGTCGGCGGATCATAATCCATAACGATCACGTCGGCAGCAGCGCCTTCTTTGAGAACGCCGAGTTCTGCATTGAAATAGCGCATTGCCATCGCGGGATTGTTTTTAAAGAGCATCTCCGGAACTTCGCCCCAGGCTGCGTTTGCGTCACACAGATGATGCTTGTGAAGGACATTAGCCACTTTCCAGGACTCGATCATATCATGTGTATAGCCATCTGTTCCGAGGCCGGTCAGGATACCGCGGTGAACCAGTTCCATCGTCGGCGGGCATCCGCAGGCATTACCCATATTGGACTCCGGATTGTGGACCACCATCGTATCTGTATCTTTGATCAGCTCCATCTCGTGCGGATTGATATAGATGCAATGTCCGAGAAGAGATTTTGTTCCGAGGATCCCCCAGTCATAGAGCCGGTCAACGATTCTCTTTGAATGCTTCTTCAGGCAGTCATGCAGATCCTCAATTCCCTCTGCTACATGGATGTGATATCCGACGCCGTCCGGTGTATGCTTGACACATTCTTCCATCGTTTCATCACAGATCGTGAACTGGGCATGCATACCAAACATACCGGCGATCATATCAGAATCATCCTCGAGAGCATGCTTGGCGAACGCTTCATTCTCAAGAATGCCTTCCATGCACTTCTCTTTTCCGTCACGGTCGGAAACTTCATAGCAAAGGCAGGCGCGCAGTCCGAGTTCTTTTACGACCTCCTCGATCGAGAACAATGAATCACGGATCTCACCATAGCTTGCATGATGATCAAAGACTGTCGTCACGCCGCTTTTAATGCAGGAGATCAATGTCTCATAAGCGCATGCTTTTGTGCGTGCATTGTTGAGATTGCGGTCGATGGTACACCACTGTCCGTCAAGAATGTCAAGGAATCCGTTGGGATTATATCCTTTGATCGCCAGGCCCCGCGCAAGGGCGCTGTAGATATGCTCATGCATATTGACGAAGGCAGGCATGATGACGCCGCCTTTAGCGTCAATAAATTCAGCATCCGGGTATTTCCCCTTCAGATCTTTTGTCTCGCCGACTTCCTTGATCGTCTTTCCGTCGATCAAGACAGCCCCGTCCTTGTAAAACATATGGGCATCATCGCGTGTAATCAATTTACCGTTTCCAACTAATAACATCCGTCATCATCCTCCTCTCTGCCCAGAACACTCCTTGTAACCATACATAACCATATACTCCAACGTGTACACAGACCGGATCATATTATGCCAGGCTGCGCACTTCGATGTAATACCGTTTCTCGTTTGCCTCTCCCATAGAGAAAGTCTTGCGCGGAAGCGCTCCGTCTGCTGCCACAGCCGGGAACAACTGGAATTTATCCATCGCCGGAAGCAGGAAACCGAGATTGCCGTCTTTTGAAGCTAGTTCGCGTACAGCCGCTTCGCCATGAATATAATCAACCGATGCTCCATCCTCTTTCACGAGCACATCGATTGCATTTTGCAGCGTACCGACAGCCAACTTGGATGTGCAGGGTCCGTCAATGACCAGCTTTCCTTCCGCACCTTCATAAAGCGCCTTGACGGCGAATCCGTCGCCTGCCGGAACAGCATCAGCTTCATCTGCGCCATCCGGGACAAAAGCACAGCCGCCGTTCTGTTCAGCAAGCACTTCGCACAGTTTGTCCATCAGATCTTTGCCTTTAAGCTCCGGTGCGGCAAAAACTACACGGTGAATCGGCTCAAAGACGATACCGGGATCAAACACATTTTCAATCTCGCACAGTGCATAACGGGCCGGATGAGTTTCGATCTCATCAACACTCAGATCTTTCTTGATCTCTTCCCATGCAGCCTTCGCCGTTGCAAGCGAATGATTGCCGTCTCCCATCGCCTGGAAGATCACATGTCCTTCACCATAACGCTCGATCGCCTGATCCATCAGCTTGCCGAGTGCTTCTTTCATTCCGTCAAGTTTTTTCTCGGGAACAAATTTACCTGTCACATGTCCGCCGCCCTGCATCAGATCCGTATCATAGATCGTCTCAAGATCAAGATCCTCGAGCGGTTCAATGACCGTGTGATCAGGATCATCGATCAGGATCATGATATGCGGCATTTCAAGGGGTGCTCCCCGGCGGATGCGAAGTCTCGGCGGGATCCTCTCGACGACAGTGCCCTCAGTCGCTCTGATAAGGGACTGTGAACCCTTATTGTAATCATATGACTCAAGGTCGACACTGATGACAAGGCCCAGACGGCTTCGGCCCTCAGCCTCGCGTCTGACGAGCATGCATCCGGGTTCAAGCGTCTGCAGGGTGCCGTCTTCCAGATAGGCCTTCATCGCATTGCGGATCGTTTCGATCTTAGCAGGCTCCTCATCGGTTCCCAGATAAAGTTCGGGAAGCATCAGATTGAGGGTCGAGGGCGCATCTCCTACGATCGCTTCTGTTTCTTTCCAGTATTCCGGTTGTGATGTGAACTGATCACAGGCCACAACGGCCCATTTAGCGTAATCAGTTCCTTCACGGGGAATCATGATTTGCGGGATGTTGAACCCGAAGTCTTTCCATTCGTATTTCATACCACGCCCTCCTATAGTCGTTTTATTGTGTGTTCTGTTAATTGCGCAAGACCGGCATACAGTATGTTCTCATACTGATGCCGGTCATTCATTAGTGTTTATTCGAACTTATCATAGATGTGTTTGCAGATCTCTCCGCCGATACGGTCCTGAGCTTCCTTTGTGGATCCGCCGATATGCGGTGTCAGGGAGATCTTCGGATTGGACAGAACTCTCTCGTTCGTAGCTGGCTCGGAAGGATAAACGTCCAGAGCAGCTCCGGCGATCACGCCGTTGTCAAGCGCGTCACAGAGATCATCCTCATCAATCAGGCCGCCGCGGGCCAGATTCAGGATGTAAGCTGTCGGCTTCATAGTTGCAAGATCTTCAGCCGAAATAACCGGTTTCTTATCTGCCGGCATCGGAATGTGCAGAGACACATAATCAGCTTCCTTCAGGATATCTTCCTTTGTCGACTTGACATAGGACTCGGGAAGTCCGGGAATCTCGAAGATATCAAAGTACATGATCTTCATGCCGATGGCTTCCGCACGTTTTGCAAGCTCACGTGCGATGCGTCCCATGCCGATCAGGCCGAGAGTCTTGCCTGCAAGTTCGGTTCCCTTATAGGCCTTCTTCTCCCATTTGCCTTCGCGCATCGTATAGTTGGCGATACCGATAAAGCGCGCAAGGGAGAACATATGTCCGAGTGTCAGTTCCGCAACTGATGCGCTGGAAGCTGCCGGTGTGTTGCGTACTTCGATCCCCTTGTCCTCTGCATATTTGACATCGATATTGTCGACACCTACACCGCCGCGGATGATCATCTTAAGTCTTCCGGCTTCAGCCGCAGCATCGATGATCGGCTCACGCACCTTGGTCGCAGAGCGGACAACGATGACATCGACATCTTTGATCGCTTCACAAAGCTCATCGGGCTCATAATGCTGCTCGATCACTTCATAACCTTTTGCTTTTAATTCATCAACAGCACTCTTTGCCATACCGTCTGTTGCTAATACTCTTACCATAATCGTATCCTCCTTCAATATGATCTTCAGTGCGCTGCCGCAAATTCTTTCATGTAATCAACGAGTGCTTCAACACCTTCATACGGCATCGCGTTGTAGATCGATGCACGAAGTCCGCCGACGGAACGGTGACCCTTAAGATTCGTGAAGCCCTTCTCAACTGAGCCGGCTACAAACTCTTTATCAAGTTCATCGTTAGGTGTTCTAAACGTAACATTCATCATGGAACGGTCGATCTTATCGGCATGCGGTGTATAGAAATCCTGCGAATCAAGATAATCATAGAGAAGTGATGACTTAGCGACATTTCTCTTCTTCATCTCTTCAAGACCGCCGATCTCGAGCAGGTATTCAAGGACACAGTTGCAGACATAGATCGGGAATGTCGGCGGTGTGTTGATCATGGAAGCTTTCTCGGACTGGGTCTTGAAACTCCAGATCTTCGGTGTAATTCCCATCTCATCGCCGATCAGATCTTCGCGTACTGCCACAAAGGCAAATCCGGCAGGTGCCATATTCTTCTGTGCGCCGCCGTAGATGATGCCATAGCGGGATACATCGATCGGCTCTGACAGAATGCAGGATGACATATCCGCGATCAACGGCACATCACCTGTCTCCGGATCATAATGCCACTTGGTTCCGTAAATGGTGTTGTTATAGCAGACATGTACATATGCAGCTTCAGGATCGAGCTTGAGTTCATCCTGAGTCGGTACGCGGGTGAAGTTCAGATCCTTGGTTGTACCTGCCTCCTGAGCGCCGTCGCCCAGGAACTTCTTCGCCTCTTTGAGTGCGCCGCCCGAGAAGTTGCCGCTGACGATATAATCAGCCTTCTTGTTGGTACCGCAAAGGTTCATAGGCAATGCGCAGAAAATGCCGCTTGCTCCACCCTGAAGAAAGAGTACTTTGTAATTGTCCGGAACACCGAGTACCTTTCTGAGGTTCGCCTCACAGTCAGTGATGATCTTATCGTAGACCTTTGATCTGAGGCTCATCTCCATAACAGACATTCCGCATCCTTCATAGTTCATCAGCTCGCTCTGGACGCGCTTCAAAACCGGCTCCGGAAGCATAGACGGACCAGCTGAAAAGTTAAATATTCTTCCTTC
>JAFWDW010000135.1 GCA_017515965.1 Lachnospiraceae bacterium | reverse complement strand
TCCGGCTCATCCCATCTGCATACAGCCCGGCGCACCAGTGTGATATGCGGTGAAAAGCGCTTCCTGTCAAAAGGAATATCCGCCTCCGCAAGCGCCCGGCGAAGACGTTTGACAAAGCCGAAAAGGGCGCGGTTATCTTCGATCCGTGCAAAAACCATATCCCGGAAAAACTGCAGCCCTTCGAGCTTGATCGAGATTGGCTTAAACCACAGAGATTCCATCACGTCCAGTACTTCATCCGGGTTGCCGTAGTCTCCGATAAAGGCGAGTGTCATATGCAGATTCTCAGCCCGGGTAAAATTGCCGGATATGCCGCCCTCCTTCAGGGCGGACTGCATACCGATCAGACTGTCTTTGAACTCCGGTCTGAAATTAATTGCGATAAAGAGCCTCATTTCTCAATCCTTTCACTCTGATCGCGCCGGCGGGACATGCCGCCTTGCAGCGTCCGCAGCGGATGCACTCTGTGCTCGAAATCTGCACGAGCTTATCGCCTGCTTTCGGGATCTCTACCGCCATCGGGCAGACCTGCGTACAGGTATTGCATCCGGTACAGCAGCTCTGATCGAGATTCAGCTGATAGAAACTGTATCTGTTAAAGAGCCCGTACAGCGCCCCGAGCGGACATAAGTACCGGCAGAAAAAGCGCGGAATCAACACCGCTCCGATCAGCACCACGATCAGGATCAGCATCTTCCACGAAAAGAGCGCTCCGGCCAGCGAGCGGAGTTGTCTATCTGCCAGCATCAGCGGGATACCGCCCTCCAGCGTCCCGGCCGGACAGATGTACTTACAGAACCAGGCATCGGCGATACCGTATTGGTTTTTAGCCAGAAGCGGCAGCAGAACGACCAGGATCAGCAACACAGCGTATTTGAGATACCTAAGCGGTTTATCGACCTTGGGCGCGATCTTGATACGGCGCGCGGGAATCATCCCGAGAAGATCCTGGATCAATCCGAACGGACAGACAAACCCGCACCACAGTCTCCCGAGGGCAATGCCAAAGACCATCAGAAGTCCGAGCACGTAAAATGAAAACCGGTGCCGTGATCCCCCGAGCACTGTCTGCATCGATCCGATCGGGCATGAGCCAAGCGCGCCCGGGCACGCGTAACAGTTCAGCACCGGCACACAGAAGGCCTTCCCTGCACCGGTAAAGATCCTGCCGCCTGCAAAACCGGCCGCATAGCCGTTCAGAACCGCTGCTGAAGCGATCTGAATGATCCGCCTGATGCGGTTGTGCTTCCTGACATTCATCCTATCCCGATGCATTCCAAACAGATGTGGATCGCCTTATCCAGCACGATCCCTGCCTCTCCGGTTGCCAGACCGATCACGATGAATACGACCCCGACGCATAAAAGAGCGGCGCGGATCCATTTCACCTGCGCCGCGCTCATTCGACAGGCTCCTTTCCGATTGCTTTCAGAGCCTGATTGATATAGTCTTTGTACGCTTCTTTCGCATCTTTAGGCGACCCGATGAGCGGCTCACCGACCATGTTGCCATCGGCATCAAGCGCGACAGTCGTCGGCGTGTACATCAGCGCCCGGTAAAGCTCCGTCAGATCTCCGTCACCCGAAATGATCGTGGGATTGGCAAACCCGGATTCCTTCACGATTTCCTCCACAGCTGCCTTCGCATCCATGCCGTCCAGACACCAGGTGATCAGAGATACATTGTCCGGTAGCGAAGCTGCAAGCGATGCCAGTTCCGGCATCTCCTCGATGCAGGGAGCGCATGTCGTCTGCCAGATATTGATCACGGTCAGATCTTTCCCGGTCAAGTCTTTCTCGGAAAAAGTCCCTCCGTCCAGTGTCTGTGCCGTAAACGCATGCAGATCCGGAAGCGCATTTTCTGCTTTCTTTTCTTTCTCTTCTTTCTTTTTCTTATGCCTTTCAGTTGACTTTTCCACCCGCCTGCTGACGACACACTGCTTTAAGGGATCACCCTCCTCACAGGCGGTCAGCAAAGACAGCGCCAGAATCAACATCAAAGTCAGAACAATTCTCTTTTTCATGATTTATACCTGTCCACAATCATATCATCCGGATAGTAGATCTTGTCCTCCGCGATCAGCTTAGCCTCGCCGTCTTTAACCTCAATGATGTTAACGCAGCAGTTGTAGGGGACATTTTTCTGCCAGAAACTGGACGGATCCTCGTAAAGGAAGTTGAGCATCGCCCGCAGGGCACACCCGTGCGTCGCGATCAGATAGGTCTTATCGTCATCGCGCGCGATCAGCTCCTTTAAGAAATCCTGCGTCCTGGCACACAGCTGATGGAAATCTTCTCCCCCCGGAAATCCCGGGAAGTTAAACGAATCAAACATAAACAGCCGTGCATCCTCGCCCGTTCCTTTAAGCTTATTCCCTTCGGCTTCGCCGAAATTCATCTCCTGGATTCGCTCATCGACCTGTACCGGGATGTCATTGCCGGTCTCCTTAAGCACGATCTCGGCGGTCTCCTTCGCGCGCACGAGCGGGCTCGAAAAGCACTCATCAAAATGAATCTTCCCCATCGCCTGCGCCGTGATCGCCGCAAGATCACGCCCGGCCTGATTGAGCGGCTCATCAAGGACGCCCTGCAATACGCCCTTGACATTCATATCTGTTTCTCCGTGTCTGATGATGTAGATATACATGTAACTCTCCTAATCAAATATATGTTCCTGCATGTCCGCGAGCACCTGCTCCTTTGTGCGCAGCTCCCAGTGCCCGGTCAGCGCGTAATCAAAATCAAGCTCTTCGACCATCGTGATCAGTGCGTCCATCTGTTCCTCGTCGACGAGACCGTCCGGGAAATGGCCCAGCACTGAATCGCCGAAAAAGAGGCATCTCTCGCCGGGGATCAATACCAGAGTCGAGTCGTCCGTGTGAGGCGAGGGCGCCTGCATGATCTCAACATCAACGCCTCCCGCACGGATCTTATGACGTTTCTTGTATTCCAGATCCGACAGAACGACTTTAACCTCCTGACCGTTTGCATATTCGAAACCGGTAAACGGATCGAGCGGCGTTATAAAACCGAGCAGGTCATCACCGTGTTCTTCAAGAAGCCGGCTCAGATGCGCGTTGGTCCTGCGGTTTGCAAGCGTCAGGCCGTTTACTGCGTGCATACCGAAAGTATGATCCCAGTGCCAGTGCGTAATCACTGTGAGCGCCGGCAGCGGCAGTCCCTCCGCTTCGATCGCCGCGTAAAACTCCTTCACATGCTCTGCCGAGTGTCCGGCGTCGACCGCCACGGAGAAGCGATCTCCTTTGATATAACCAAGTATCGGGCGGTCCTTTGTATCATCCAGCGGATAATACCATACGCGGTCTGTGACTTGAATCAGTTTCATAGCAACCTTCCTACTCCACGATCTCAATGATCGCAGTCATCTGCTCCTGTGTCAGTGCCTGATCCGTATCGATCGAATAGCTGTAGCCGTCTGCCGTCCACAGCGCGACATTGATCAGGTCATCATCGCCTTTCAGTGTGACATCATGACCGCCAATACCGGCTGACACCGTCTGGCTGTACTCATTGTAATCACCGCTGATATCCGGATCTTCGCCCGCCTTCTTGCGAATGAACAGCGTGGCCTGATCCCCGTCATAATCGGCGGCTTTCTCAAAATAGATGACCTGAACCATCTGGCCGTTGACTGCCTGGATCAGGCTGTCGGCATAGCCATCGATCTCCTCCGGAGCCTCCATGCCGAATCCGGCTATCTCCTCGGCCTGCCCCATGTTCTCACAGTCGATGAACGGGTTCGCCATCTGGGTCGTTTCCTTTTGCTCCTCCTGCTGCGGCTCCTGTTCGGGCTCCGGCTCTCCGGTCTTCTTGCCGCAGGCGCTCAGCGCGCATATCATCACGATCGTCAGGATCAGAACCATGATTCGTTTCATCTCTTGTCTCCTTCACGTGTAATTTGTGGTCGTGATCATATTATATCATACGGATGTGCTATAATAATATAACTATATGCGAAAGACAACGCATCAAGAAAGGTATCACATGAGATTATTTACGCGCAAAACGAATCACAGACGCACTGCCCTGTGCATCCTGATCGCCCTGATGCTCTGCCTGCTTACAGCAATCCCGGCAGCGGTATCCGCCGAGGAGATGTCAAAACCCGAGTACTCCAAGTTCTCGGATCTGGACGGCAAAACTGTCGGCATGCTCACCGGCGCGCCTTTTGAGGACCTGATCAAAAGCCGGGCTCCGGGCGTAAAGGAATTCCAGTATTTCGGCGCCAAGGCCGATATGCAGATGGCGCTCAAAAACGGCAAGATCGACGCCATGCTGCTCAACAATGCTGTCGGCGTTCTCACTGCCAATAACTATCACGAGCTCGCGCTCATGCCGGAGCCTCTGGGTGAAACAGACTTCGGCTTCGCCTTCAATAAAGGCAGCGTTGAGAAGTCCAGATGGCAGGACGCCTTTGACAAGATCCCGGAGGCTGACCGCCAGAACATGTGGAATAAATGGACCGGCACAGACGAGAGCATCAAGACCATTCCCGAACAGTCATGGCCGGGTGAAAACGGCACGGTGCGCGTGGCCTCATGCGATTCACTCCCGCCCATGAGTTACAGGGGCGATAAGGGTGAGCTGATCGGTTATGACATCGAGATGATCCTGCTGATTGCTAAAGAACTGGATGTCCATGTGGTCTTTGACGGCATGGAATTCTCATCCGTTATGCCGTCGGTGGCATCCGGCAAAGCGCTTCTGGGTAACGGTTCGATCGTCATTTCAGACGAGCGCAAAGAAACGTTTGATTTCGTGCCCTACTGTCCGGCACAGTACGTGCTGATGGTCCGTGCGGCCGAGGATCAGCCCAGCCAGGGAATCTGGCCCTCTTTGAAAACAAGTTTCTACAAGACATTTATCAAGGACAGCCGGTATCAGATGATACTCTCAGGCCTCGGTCTGACATTGCTGATCGGCGTCACGTCAGGGTTCTTAGGGCTTCTTCTGGCCCTGGGTCTGGTGTTTGTACGATATAAAAACCGCCGCGGGATCAACCGTGCGATCAATGTCTATACCAGTCTGGTCTCCGGCATCCCGGCGGTCGTCATCCTGATGGTGCTGTATTATATTGTTTTCGGCAAGATCCAGGCCCCGGCGGTGGTCGTGGCGATCATCGGCTTCACGCTGATCTTCGGCGCCCGCACTTTCGGCGTGATCTGGAACACAGTCGGCGCCATCGACTCAGGACAGCGCGAGGCTGCGCTGGCGCTCGGCTACAGTGAGAAGCAGGCGTTCCGAGAGATCATCATGCCGCAGGTACACCCGCGATGCCTGCATATTGTGCTCGCGCAGTTCGTTTCTCTGATGAAAGAGACCAGTGTCGCGGGATTTATTACCGTACTGGAACTGACACGCGCAGGCGATCTGATCCGCAGCAGAACGATGCAGGCATTCTTCCCGCTGCTGTCTGTCGCACTGATCTATTTTGTTCTGACACGGATCCTTTTGACCCTGGTAAAGATGCTGAATCAGAAGCTGGATAAAAAACGCAGCGCCCGTCTGGTAAAGGGGGTGGACTGATATGAGTTTGATCGAAATCAAAAACCTCCGCAAAGAATACCTGGACGTCACCCCGCTTGAGAATGTCTCAGTCAATATCGAAGAAGGCGATATCGTGAGCATCATTGGCCCTTCGGGAACCGGTAAGTCGACGTTGCTTCGCTGCATCAACCGTCTGGAGACACCCACTTCGGGGTCGATCATCGTGGACGGCGTCAACGTGTGCGACCCGGATGCGGATCTGCCCGCTGTGCGCCGGAAGATGGGTATGGTCTTTCAGGCGTTCAACCTCTTTCCGCACAAGATGGTCGTGGAAAACATCATGATGCCGCAGCAAACGCTCCTCGGCCGCTCCCCTGCAGAGGCTTATGAGGAGGCGATGGAACAACTGCGTCTGGTCGGTCTGGAAGCGAAGAGCAGAAGATACCCCAACGAGCTCTCGGGCGGACAGAAACAGCGTGTTGCGATCGCCCGAGCCCTCGCTATGCATCCGAAGATCATGCTCTTTGACGAGCCGACCAGCGCGCTCGATCCGGAGATGGTCTCCGAGGTTATCTCCGTCATGCGCGAGCTGGCGGGAACCGGTCTGACCATGCTAATCGTCACTCACGAGATGCGCCTTGCCCAGGAGATCTCCAACCGGATCTTCTTTATGGACAAGGGCGGCATCTACGAAGAAGGAACACCCGAACAGATTTTTGAAAACCCGCAGAAGGAACGGACGCGCAATTTCATTTTCCGCATCCGCAGCTGGGAGTATGCATTTACCTACAATACGCGTGATATCTATGAAATGATGGCTTCGCTGACACATTTCTGCACGCGGCAGTTCAAAGATTCGAAGGCCATGCGCAATTGCCAGCTGGCCGTCGAAGAACTGACCACCTCCTGCCTGCTGCCGGCAGCGGAAAAAGAGCCTGATGCGACCGTCAGACTGATCTTAAATGCCGGTGAAAAAACACGGGATGTCAAGCTGTTCGTCGACTACTCGGGGCTAAAAACCCCGGATGATCCGTTTAAAGGCAGCGCAGATGAGATTTCTACGGCCATCATGGACAGGGTGATGGACCGCCTTGAGGACACGCGTGAGGGCATGGCCGTATACCAGATAAAGAAATGACAGCAAACAAGAAAAAAATCTTCAGAGAATGGGGCCGGATCGTCGGAGGACTGATCGTCTTCGGATTCGGCGTTCATTTAACCATCTTTGCCAATATCGGCCTGGCTCCCTGGGACTGTTTCGGCATGGGTATCGCCCGCCATACAGTCCTGAATTTCGGTCTGTCCATGACCGTGATGGGTGTCGTGATCCTTTTTATCGATCTCGCAATGAAAGAGCGCATCGGATTCGGTACAATCATCGATGCGCTCCTGACCGGAAACATTGTTCAGTTTTTTAATTCGTTCAATCCCCTGCCCCAAAACCACAGTCTCCCGCTCGGTCTGCTGCTTATGACGATCGGCTTTGCCTTTATGGCCGTCGGCATGTATATCTACATGGGGGCGGCGCAGTGTTGCGGTCCGCGCGATGCGCTCCTTGTCGGACTTGGGAAACGCCTGCCGCGCCTTTCAATCGGCGTAGTCGAGATCATTCTCTGGGGCTCGGTCACTTTCTTCGGCTGGATCCTCGGCGGCCCGATTGGAATCGGTACCCTCTACGGTGCCCTCGGCGCCGGCGTGGTGATGAATATCGTCTACCGCCTGATCCGGTTCGAGCCCCGTGCCATCAAGCACCGGGATGTGATCGAAGTCGTCCGGGAACTAAAATCTTAATCCAGTGAATACTCCTTTTTAAAACCATCAAAATATGTATGGAACGCTTCATCCTGCGCCTCGTTCAGTATCTGGTGATACTGATGCTGACCGAAGAGTCCCTGCTCCGACTCAATGATGTCCACTGCGATATTGCTGCAATGATCGGAGATACGCTCATAGTCTGTCAGCAGATCATTGAAGACAAATCCTGTCTCCAGCGAGCACTCCTTGCGGCTGACGCGCTCAATATGGTGGTTCTTGATCTGATCGCACAGATCGTCGATCACTTCTTCGAGCGGATCAATCTGAAACGCGACAAAATTATCATTATCAACAAAAGCTTTGATCGCCATCTCGGAGATATCCGTGACCGCCTTTTCCAGAACCTTCAGCTCTTTTTGTGCCCCCTCTGAAAGGATAATCTTCTTCTCCGTAATCTCCTGAACAGCCTCGCCGACATTGCGCGCGTGATCGGAAATACGTTCAAAATCACTCAGAACGCTCAGGTATTTGCTGACTTCATTGGCCTGCTCCTGATTGATATCCTGTGTGTTGATTGTGAAGAGATACTGGCCAATCTTATCCTCATACCGATCCAGAACCCCCTCCAGATCCAGGACTTTCTTATACTTCTCTTTACTGTATTCCTGTCTGAGGGAAACCGCATACTTGACGCTCTTGAGGGCTTTTTCCGCCATCGAGTCAATGACTGTCTTAGTCTGTGCAAGCGCCAGTGTGGGGTGATCCAGAAAACGTGACTCCAACCGGTCCATATCGGCCTGCTCTGCAGCCGCTTCCTCTCCCTCCGGGAAAAGCGCGCGCACGATCTTGTCCATCACTCCGATCAACGGCGTCAGTAAAATAACCACCGCCAGTCTGTACAAGGTGTTGACGAGGGCGATCGAGACCATTGTCATCGTCTTGGTCATAAAGGGGAAATGGAATACCGCATTAAGCACATAGAAGACGACACCGCAGATAATGGCGCCGAGCACATCGATTACCAAATAGACAAAGGCAGTGCGCTTGCCGTTGACGCTGGCACCGAGTGCGCTGAGCATAACGGGGACCGCAGCGCCGATACCGATACCCATGAGGATCGGGAATGCCATGTCAAACTCAACAGCGCCTGTCATCGCGAGTGCCTGCAGAATACCGACCGAAGCGCTTGCGCTCTGGATCACGGCCGTGAGCAGCATACCTACCAGCACACCGAGTACCGGATTTGAAAAGCTTGTCAGCATTTTGATGAAATGCGGGTCGGATCTGAGCGGCGCGATCGATCCGGACATCATGCTCATGCCGTACATGAGGACTGCAAAGCCAAGCATGATACCGCCGATATTTTTGATCGAATTCTTCTTGGCAAACATCCACATGATAATACCGGCCAGTGCCACGACACCTGTCAGTATCTCAGTGCTGAAATACTTGGCTACACTCGCGCCTGATCCGC
>JAFWDW010000134.1 GCA_017515965.1 Lachnospiraceae bacterium | reverse complement strand
CCGCAGGAGGCGGGTGCCGAAGGTGCAACGTCCGGTTCACAACCGTGATGGAATCTCTCAGGCAAAAGGACAGAGACTTTTATGAAACAGTACGGATGCTGTGCGTCTGTTTGTCAATAAAGGTTTGCTCCCGGGTCGTCATAAAGGATCCGGGTTTTTGTTGCGATAAAGAAAAGGGGGAACATGATGACTGCAATACTGACTAAGATTGATGATTTCGTATGGGGCGTACCGTTGATGGTGCTCATCCTTGCCGGCGGACTTCTTCTGACGATCCGCCTGCGCTGCCTGCAGACTCATAAGCTCGGGCTGGCACTTAAATGGATGGTCAAGAACGAAGAGGGCGGGATCGGCGAAGTATCCAGTTTTGCGGCGCTGTGTACGGCGCTTTCTGCGACGATTGGTACCGGTAATATCGTCGGTGTGGCGACTGCTATCTCACTCGGCGGACCGGGAGCTCTGTTCTGGATGCTCGTGGCGGCATTCCTCGGAATGGCTACGAAGTTTACCGAGGGTCTGCTCGCCGTGAAATACCGTACCGTAAAGAAGGACGGTAAGGTTCTCGGCGGCCCGTTCTATTATATCGAAAAGGGTATGGGCTCAAGCTGGAAATGGCTGGCCAAGCTCTTTGCGATCTTCGGGATACTCGCAGGTCTGCTTGGCATCGGTACCATCACACAGGTCAACGGTGTTGCCAACGCAGTTCAGAGTGTCTTTGATCCTGATGCGGTCAAGACGGTTACCCTGCCGCTGCTCGGGACTCACTCATGGTCCGTTGTGATCACAGCGATCGTTGTCACGGCTGTCGTAGCGCTCGTTATCATCGGCGGGCTGAAACGTATTGCCAGAGTAAGTGAGATTATCGTTCCGTTTATGGCAATTCTTTATATCGTGTCCGTATTGATTTTGATCTTCAGTAATATTACAGCACTTCCGGGTGCAATCGTCACCATCGTCAAGGGCGCATTCAATCCGCGTTCTGTCGCCGGCGGTGTAGCCGGATCGATGCTGATCGCAATGCGCAGTGGTGTAGCACGCGGTATCTTCTCAAATGAAGCCGGTCTCGGTTCCGCTCCGATCGCGGCTGCAGCCGCTCAGACCAAGGAACCGGTTCGTCAGGGCCTCGTCAGTATGACAGGTACTTTTATTGACACGATCGTCATCTGTACCATGACCGGCCTGTCAATCGTCATGACCGGTGCTTATCAGATAAAGGAACTTAAAGGCGGGCAGATCACTAACTATGCGTTCCAGAACGGCCTTCCGTTCAGCAACAAAGTCTGCAGCCTGATTCTGATGCTCTGCCTGATGTTCTTCGCGTTTACGACAATCCTCGGCTGGGATTACTACAGCGAGCGCTGCCTTGAGTACCTGACAGGCGGCAAGAAGAGCCCTCTGCAGGTTTACCGCTGGCTCTACATCCTCGCTGTTCTGATCGGACCGTTTATGACTGTCGCTGCAGTATGGACGATAGCCGATATTTTCAACGGTCTGATGGCTATCCCGAATATGATCGCGTTGTTTGCCCTTTCAGGTGTTGCAGCCAAGGAGACCAAGGCGTTCTTCGATGCAGGGAAGCATCTTGAAAAGTAGGATTACCTGATCGTTGTTCAGTTTTGTTTAAGGGCTGCCGGAAGGCAGTCCTTTTTTCGCTTCATAATAGGCTGAAGGGCTTGCGCTACAATGCCCGTTTGGATTATTCTATAAAGTGATGATATATGCAGTTATTTATGATTTAAATATATAGAGGAAAGAGGAAACCATCATGGCAAAGACACCGTATTACATCACAACCGCGATTGCGTACACATCCGGCAAGCCGCATATCGGCAACACGTATGAGATCGTGTTGGCGGATGCGATCGCGCGCTACAGAAGAAAACAGGGATACGATGTTTTCTTCCAGACCGGAACGGACGAGCATGGTCAGAAGATCGAGAGCAGAGCCGCTGCAGCGGGTAAGACTCCGAAAGAATTCGTCGACGAAGTTGCGGCGGAGATCAAGCGGATCTGGGATCTGATGGACACCTCTTATGACAAGTTTATCCGTACAACGGATGCCGATCACGAGGAGCAAATCCAGAAGATCTTTAAGAAGATGTATGATCAGGGAGATATTTACAAGGGCTATTATGAAGGCCTGTACTGCACGGAGTGTGAAGCTTTCTACACAGAGTCGCAGTTGGTGGACGGCAAATGCCCGGTTTGCGGCGGCGACGTCCATATGGAAAAGGAAGAAGCATATTTCTTTAAGATGAAGAAATATGCTCCGCGGCTGATTGAGTATATCAACACGCATCCGGAGTTTATTCAGCCCGTATCCCGCAAGAATGAGATGATGAACAACTTCCTCCTTCCGGGGCTGCAGGATCTGTGCGTATCCAGGACATCATTCTCCTGGGGTATTCCGGTGACATTTGATCCGAAGCACGTGACCTATGTCTGGCTGGATGCGCTCAGCAACTATATCACCGGTATCGGCTATGACTGTGACGGCAACAGCTCTGAGCGGTTTAAGAAATACTGGCCGGCAGATCT
>JAFWDW010000133.1 GCA_017515965.1 Lachnospiraceae bacterium | reverse complement strand
CAGGGGTTCTGGAGTTATCTCTTTACGATCTCTCTGGTCTTTACGATTCTGCATTCTATACGCGCAGGCATGATCGGCAAGTCTGTTTTTGCAGACCGTTCTTCCGGCACAAAGAGAAAACTCAGTCTGAAAAAACTCCTGAGGCCGATCCCGATCACGATTCTGCTGTTTATCCTGCCGGCGCTCATCTCCTTTGTCGGAAGTTCAAAAATCTTCCACGCCAAGGCGTACAGCAAGATTCTGGCCGTCGAGGAAGGTACGGTGGATAATATCCCGACAGTTGAGAAAACTGATTCCATCGCTCTGATGGACACTGCCTCGGCTGAAAAACTGGGCGACCGTGAGATCGGTTCACTCTCAAACGTCATCAGCCAGTATAATGTCAGCGAGTATACGCAGATCAACTATCAGGAAGCGCCGGTTAAAACGGCTCCTCTCGCCTATGCCGGTTTTATCAAATGGTTCAAAAACCGCTCCTCCGGTGTTCCGGGCTATGTCATTGTCAATCCCGTCAAGATGAACGCTGAATATGTCGCGCTCAAGGAGGGAATGAAATATGTACCGTCAGCCCACTTCCAGAAAAACATTGAGCGGCATATCCGCTTCCACTATCCCACGGCCATGTTTGACAATCTGCATTTCGAAATCGATGAGGAGGGCAACCCGTGGTATGTCGCCTCTGTTTACACCCATAAGATCGGTCTTTTCGGGGGCAAACAGGTTAAGGGCATCATCCTGGCAGATCCGGTGAGCGGCAAGACAAATTATTATCCGACGGCAGAGATCCCCACCTGGGTGGATGACGCTTTCTCCGGCACGCTGATCTGTGAGCAGTACAACAACTACGGACGTCTCTCAGGCGGCTACATCAATTCGGTCTTCGGACAGACGGGTTGCCGTAAAGTCACTGAGAGCAACGCTGACGATGACGTCAGCTACTCGGATTTCGGCTATATTGCCAAGGACGGTGATATCTGGATCTACACAGGTGTGACATCTGTCAACTCCGACAGTTCAAACATTGGTTTTATCCTATCCAACGAGCGGACCGAAAAGACTTATTTTATCACCTGTGCCGGTGCGGATGAGTTCTCAGCCATGGCTTCAGCAGAAGGTGAAGTGCAGGAAAAGGGCTATAAGGCTTCCTTCCCGTCCCTGATCCTGATGAATAACAAGCCGACCTATATCATGGTGCTCAAGGACAATAGCGGTCTTGTCAAAATGTATGCCGCTGTCGATGTTGAGCAGTACAATAAGGTTGCCACTGCTTTCACACAGGATGAATGTCTTGAAAAATATGAGGCTCTGATGAAGGGCAATATCACTCAGGAGCAGGCAACCGCTGATACGGAGTCCGATGCTGATAAGTCGGAATCTTCCTCTTCCGGTGACAAGCCTGACACCGCCGCCTTTGAGGAGAAAACGATCACAATTAAAAAGATCCAGACCATTGACCAAAAGGGCAACACCTGGATCTATATCGTGGATTCCGAGAATCATATTTACAAAGCTTTATACACTGACGTGATCGACATGCTCCTCGTCGACGAAGGGGATGAGATCACAATCAGGACGGATGGTGATCAGTTTGTACTGAATTGATGTCTTCCTGCTCCTGAAGCAATCCGTCAGCGGCCATCATCCTGCGCAGCATCTCGAGATCAACCGAGACGTTGAGCTGATCGGCATCATAGAGCTGTCCCAGCAGTTTCTTGGCTGCGTCGATACCCATGTCAAGGGCATCCAGCGCATCCTTGCGGGACTCAAGCGTCTCATCGATGCTGTATTCAGCCGACCGCACAGATTTGTAGGTCTTGACCGCATTGATGATCGTCGGCATATAAATATTGGAAAACTTACGAAAACTGGCAGCCAGCTCCGGGTCTTCCTCGATCTTCTGGAAGATCTTCGAGCTGGTTTCTTTTAACTCGCGAAGTTTGCCGGTAAACTCCTGTTCATCAATCTCCGCAATCAGAGCATCCAGCTCACGCAGATTCTTGGTCTTCTCTTCTTCCTTCTTTTTCTGCGCGGCTTTCTCATGCGCTTCTTTGACCTGTTCATCATTCTTGATCTGCTTGCCGCAGTGCTCGCAGAAGAGGGCGTCTTTCTCCACCGGTCTGTGACAGAACGGACAGAGCGCTCCCTCATACGGAACGATCGTCTCCATCGGCTGGCCGTTTTTCGTCATCACCAGCACACGGTTCTTGTAATCAATATACGCGTTCGGGAAATAATTCTTGCGCAGCATTGTGCTCAGGATAGAGACCGTCTTATCGTAAGGCTTCCCGATCGCTTCGGCAATTGCATCGATGGATGTATTGCCATCCTTCTTGATCATTCCCTCGCAGAGGTTGTACAGACGCATATTGTGAAGCCCGTAGCCGATCGCACCGGCGCCGATCGCGACCAGGATCAGTGCCATCACAATATCGGAGACTTCGGCGAATTCCGTGCCCGCCGAGAACACTTCCGTGAACTCCTCAATGCCGCCCATCACGGAAAGAGCACCCAGGATGATCTTAACCCACTCACTCCTGCGCTTTTTCACCGGCTGATAGGCAGGCTGCGGGTTTGCGGCTTGTCTCGGTGCACCGATCTTTTCCTTCGGTTTTGCCGCCGGCCCATAGACAGTGCCCTGATCGAATCTCCGATTCTGTGCCTGTTCCTGTTTTTTATTATTGCTAACGATAATGATCCATATGATCACTATAATCCAAAACATAGATTACCCCTGCTGTACCGTTGTCTGCCCAGCGCTTGCCTCGAGCAGTTTAGTCTTTAATTCATTCTCAATGCGAACCAGTTCTTTCTCTGCTTCAAGACGCTTTGCATGCCCCTCTTCCTGAATTCTGATGACCTCATCGATCGTGTCAATCAGAGTCTGATTGGTCTGCTGGAGAGTCTCGATATCGACAATACCGCGCTCGGATTCTCTGGCCGACTCTGTTGTCGCTATGTGCAGCGTCTCGGCATTCTTCTTGAGCATGTCATTGGTAGCTTCTGATACCAGGTGCTGTGCCTCAGCTGCTTCCTTTGAGTGCGCAATGCCCAGACCGAGAACCATCTGGCTCTTCCACAGCGGCAGTGTGTTGACCAGAGTGGACTGAATCTTCTCCGACATCTGGATGTCACTGTTTTGGACCATACGGATCTGCGGCGCGTTCTGCAGGCAGATATTGCGGGAGAGCTTCAAGTCATACAGTTTCTTCTCGAAGCGCTCACATTTGTGTGCCAGATCATCTGCTTCCTGCGCATCCTGCGGATCCTTTGTCTCCGCAGCCTTGGCTCTGAGTTCAGCCAGTTCACCTTCACGGACTTCGGCGAGTTTTTTCTCACCTGCTGCGATGTACATGCCCAGCTCTTTGAAATACACTTTATTCTCGTCGTACAGGCGATCGAGCATGGCGACATCCTTGATCAGGGCGGCCTGATGCTTCTCAAGCTCCTCTGCGATCCGGTTGACAGATACTTCGCTCTTCTCATAACGCGCTTTAAGTGCATCGATCTTGCTGACTTTGCGGTTAAAGAAGCCCTTTACACCCTTATCTTCTCTGCCGACAGCCTTGACATCTGTCACAAGTTCCGCCAGGACTTTACCGATCTCTCCCATATCCTTTGAACGGACATTCTTAAGGGTCGCATCGGAAAAATCACTCAGCTTCTTCTGTGAGCTGGCTCCGTACTGCATCACCAGATTGGTGTCATGCAGATTAATCTTCTTGGAGAATGCGTCAATCTTCGCGAGCTCTTCCGGTGTGAAATCATCATCGGAAATCAGTTCCTGTGACTGTGATACCGCCACTTCGTTTTCTACCGCCGCTGTCTCAATTCCGTCTAATACAAGTTCAGGTTCTTTGATTTTTGTATCCATTGTTTTCTCCTGTCTGTATATATTCCTTAAGTAGTGATCACTTTAAATCCTTCGTCATTATAGCACGAACGCCCGGCTTTTGCAGATACATTATGCTTTGCGTGTGCGAGCCACGGAAACATCCGTCATCTCTCTGATCCTCAGGCTCAATCCCGCGGCTTTCAGCCTCTCATCAATATCGGCAAAGATCATCTCATCGATCTTGTTTTTCTTTAAAAGCCGGCGGAACCTGCGCAGTGTCGCCGCAGAGGGTACCTGCTGATTGAGAAAATCGATATGCATAAATCCACGCATGGCATAGCTGTCATAGATCGCATCTTCCAGCCCTGACTCCGACAGAGAAAACCAGGTCTTGAGCAGATGCATGCGCAGCATAAGCTCTATACCGCGGGGCGGACGCCCTCTTCTGCCTTTGGCATAATAAGGACGGATCTCATCAACCCAACACTCCCACGGAATAAGCCGGTCCATTGTATTTAAAAACTGTTCCCGTTTGGTCTTTCTCTTTCGATGCGAATACTCCACATCTGCAAATGTTTGCTGCTTCATACCATAGCCCTCCGGTTATGATTCATTTACCAGTTTTCCTGTCATATGATCAATCGTTAATTCCAGCATCTGCACATGTTTAAATGAACGCTCAAGCTCACCATCCAACTCTTCTCTGGTCGGTATATACTTCTCGCCCAGCTCCCGGCATACAGTGAAGGCCTCGTGAACATCCGTGATAAACCGGATCCGGCCAAATATCACAACACTCGTGATATTAAGCGCCCATTCCCCCTCGCGGTGGAAGCCTTCGTTGTAAACACAGAATGAAACGCGATTATCCGCTTTAAGTGCATCGATCTTGTGTCCCTCCCGGGCACAATGAAAATAGATCTTACCGTCTTTATAGATATAATCCATCGGAAACGCGTACGGGTATCCGTCCTCTCCGTGTACCGCGAGCACCCCACGCGGCTGCTCTTTCAGGATGCTGATGCAGACTTCATCAGACTGCTGTTGTTTAATACGTCTCATTGGCCGGAACACTTTGATCTCCTCCGTTTGTTTTATAATTTCATTATATAGTAAAACCCCCATGAATACTACGTGCTTCATTGAGAAGACGCCTAAAATGTGCTAAAATATTTCAGTTGTACAGAAAAAAAGAGGGAAGAATATAAAATGATTCAAAAAAGAGAAGACATACGCAATGTTGCCATCATCGCCCACGTCGATCACGGCAAAACGACACTGGTCGACAATCTGTTGAAACAGAGCGGCATTTTCCGCCAGAATCAGCAGGTCGCCGAACGCGTGCTGGACTCGAACGCACTCGAACGTGAGCGCGGTATCACCATCCTGTCAAAGAATACAGCTGTCCACTACAACGGTGTCAAGATCAATATCGTTGACACACCGGGACATGCAGATTTCGGCGGCGAAGT
>JAFWDW010000012.1 GCA_017515965.1 Lachnospiraceae bacterium | reverse complement strand
GAGGGTGTCAAACTCCGTGAGAAGTATGGCGCGGAAAATGTCTATGATTTCTCTCTCGGCAATCCGAATGTACCGGCGCCAGAAGAGGTTAAAGAGGCGATTATCGATCTGCTTGACAGCGAAAAGGAACTGGTTCTGCACGGCTATATGAATAACGCCGGATTCCCGGATGTACGTGAAGCAATCGCACAGTCGATCAACAAGCGGTTCGGGACATCCTTCACAGGACGTAATATCGTTATGACAGTCGGCGCGGCGAGCGGCCTGTGCGTTGTGTTCAGAATGATCCTGGATACGGACGATGAAGTGATCTGCTTCGCACCGTATTTCCTCGAGTACGACAACTATATCTCCAACTTCGACGGCAAGACCGTTACGGTCGATCCGGATACCGAGAATTTCCAGCTCAATCTGGAAGATTTTGAGAGTAAGATTACAGAGAGAACCAAAGCGGTCATTCTCAATAATCCGAACAACCCGACCGGCGTTGTCTACACCGAGGAGACCATCAAGAAGCTCGCGGCGATCCTGGAGAAGAAGCAGGCGGAACTCGGAACGGTGATCTATCTGGTTTCAGATGAGCCGTACCGCGAACTTGCCTATGACGGCGTTGACGTACCGTATCTGACCAAGTACTATGCCAATACGATCGTCGGCTATTCTTTCAGTAAAGTGCTTTCTCTCCCCGGAGAGAGAATCGGCTATATCGTCATTCCGGATGAGGCAGATGGAGCCGAGGAGCTCATGTCGGCTGCGGCTACGGCCATCCGCGTGACCGGTGCTGTCAACGCGCCGTCCCTGATGCAGAAAGTGGTCGCTAAATGCCTCGACTGTTCCGCGGATCTGGAGTACTATGACCGCAACCGCAGGACCTTGTACGAAGGACTTAAGAAGGTGGGTCTGACCTGTATCAAGCCGCAGGGAGCCTTCTACATGTTCGTGAAGTCTCCGGTGGAGGATGAGAAGGTCTTTGTCGCCAAGGCAAAGGAATACAACCTCCTGCTCGTCCCCGGCAGCGCGTTCGCCTGCCCGGGTTATGTCCGGCTTTCATACTGCGTCTCTTACGAGATGATCAAGAAGTCTCTGCCGGCTTTTGAGCGGCTGATGGAGAATTATAAATAAAAGAAATTGTAAGAAATTTTTGAAAAAGCCTTGATTTTTAAAAAATCAGGTGTTAAGCTTTTTAAAACCGTTGAGGAAGAGTGAGTAGGTTTTGTAAACTGCCTCTGAGAGAGCCGCGGACGGTGAGATCGCGGCAGGTAAGCACAGAATTGAATGGACTTCTGAGGGCGAACAGAAAGGGCAACCGAGTATGTGAGACGGAGTTGGTCCTCCGTAATCAAAGGCCTGCGTATGATGGTACGTACTGAGTGGGTACGAGTATTCGTATCAAGCCGGGTGGCACCGCAGGAAATTCCTGTCCCAGCAATCTTAAGGATTGCTGGGATTTTTTATTTTCTGTCCCGGCAGGAACATAGTCACTGGCTGTTCCATCGACAGCCGGAAGAATGGAAAGGAGCCATTACAATGAGTAACACACAAACGATCCCTTACAAAATCTATTTACCCGAAGACAAACTGCCGAAGGCTTATTACAATGTCCGCGCGGACATGAAAGTCAAGCCGGCGCCCATGCTGAATCCGGGCACACTGCAGCCGATGACGGCTGAAGAGCTGGAACCGGTTTTCTGTAAGGAACTTGTCAAACAGGAATTGGACAATGACACCCGCGATATCCCGATCCCGACAGAGATCAGAGATTTCTATAAGATGTATCGTCCTTCACCGCTTGTGCGCGCCTACTGTCTGGAGGAGGCGCTTGGCACACCGGCGCATATTTACTATAAGTTCGAGGGTAATAACACAAGCGGCAGCCACAAGCTCAATTCCGCCATCGCGCAGGCCTACTACGCGAAGAACCAGGGCCTTAAGGGCGTGACGACTGAGACGGGAGCCGGCCAGTGGGGCACAGCGCTCTCGATGGCATGTGGCTATCTGGGACTTGAATGTAAGGTCTTTATGGTCCGCGTTTCCTATGAGCAGAAACCCGACAGACGCGAAGTGATGCGCACCTACGGAGCATCGGTGACACCATCTCCGTCTGACACGACCAATGTCGGCCGCCAGATCCTGGCTGATCATCCGGATGGCAAAAACGGAAGCCTGGGCACAGCTATCTCCGAGGCAGTTGAAGTAGCTGTCGGGACAGAAGGCTATCGCTATGTGCTGGGCAGCGTTTTGAATCAGGTGCTTCTGCACCAGTCGATCATCGGTCTGGAAGCTAAGTCAGCACTTGATATGTATGATGTGAAAGCGGATATTCTTATCGGCTGTACAGGCGGCGGATCCAATCTCGGTGGTCTGATCTCTCCGTTCATGGGGGAGAAACTGCGCGGCGAAGCGGATTATGATATTATCGGCGTTGAGCCGGCATCCTGCCCGTCCTTCACCAGAGGTAAATACGTCTATGACTTCTGTGATACAGGTCATGTGACGCCGCTCGCCAAGATGTACACGATCGGCAACGAGTTCATCCCGTCGCCGAACCACGCAGGCGGTCTGCGCTTCCACGGTATGAGCCCGATTCTTTCTGAGTTGTATCATCAGGGATATATGCGCGCAGTTGCAGTGGATCAGGTAGAAGTGTTTAAGGCGGCTACAACGTTTGCCCGCACAGAGGGTATTCTTCCGGCACCAGAGTCATCGCACGCGATCTGTCAGGCGATCAAAGAAGCCGAGAAATGTAAAGAAACCGGCGAGGCAAAGAACATCGTCTTCGGCCTCTCCGGCACAGGTTACTTTGATTTGTCAGCGTACCGCCAGTTCAATGACGGCACCATGACAGATGATATTCCGACTGACGAGCAGATCGCGGCAAGCCTTGCCAAACTGCCGAAAGTCTGATGATTTACCAGTTAGTGGCAATGTCTAATTGAGTGGGGTTGTTGTTTGCGAAACCGCCGGTATCGCAGACAACACCCATTCCGAGACTTGTCAGAATATGGGAGCCGCGCGGTCTTAAGCCGAGATGTGCCGCGACCATCACATAGTCGCCGAGCATCTTGACGCCGTCTCCGCGGACCCAGTATGGATCATTGTTGCCGATACCGCGCATGATCCGCACGACGCCACTCATGTCGAGATTATAGTAAGTTTCTTTGCCGCTGGGGCCCATAATCGTTCCCGCAGAAGGAGTCAGTTTCTGGCCGTTCCATGAACCGCTGCTTCCGCCGGAGTTTCCACCGGAAGAAGGTGTGGAGGAACCGCCTCCTGAAGACGAACTCTTCTTCGCAGGCTTAGTTTCAGCCACTTGATCGACCTTAGCCTGCGCCTCCTTGAGCTTCTTTTCGGCTTCAGCTTTTTCGGCAGCACTTGCTTTTGCGACTGCTTCTTTGGCAGCAGCCAGTTCAGCAGAGGCCTTGGCGATTTCATCCGCCAGGGCTTCCTGTTTTACCAGCCGCTCTTCTTTGAGCTTTTCTAATTCTTTGCGCTGCTCTTTGAGCTTGGCTTCGTCTTTCGCGATCTGATCACTTGTCTCTTTAAG
>JAFWDW010000132.1 GCA_017515965.1 Lachnospiraceae bacterium | reverse complement strand
TGAAGACATCCCGGCCGAAGATGTCGATCATCTGATCCAGGATTTTCTCATTGCACAGGAAGCTCACCGGGATCATTTCGCCAGCATACATAAAGAGCTTGTTCTTGGCATATTCATAGTGGTCCTCGATCTTCGGCAGCTTCCTCATCTGCTGCTCGATCAGGATCCCGCTGCTCATGCGGTCGATCCGGTAATGTATGAAGTCAGTATAAGCAGGCAGTAAGATTTGCCTGAGGATCCAGATCGATCAAGAGTACTTTCTTTCCGGCTTTTGCTAAACCGATACCCAAGTGCTCTGTAGTTGTGGTCTTACCGACGCCGCCTTTCTGGTTGGCAACAGCAACGACCTTGCATTTCGATTGCATAAATATAAAAAATCTCCTTTCCACATGGCCGTATGGCTATGTAAAAGGATATTGTTTCAATGTATGAGTCAGCGGTAAACCTGGAATTTGACGATCTGATGATCCGGTAATGCATGAACACAATGTCTTGCGGAAAACAAGTAAATCCCTCTTTTTCGGCAGAATCAAAGAATCAAATACTTAGATTCTGTCGATTCCGACTTTTCCACGTAAAGAAATCAACAAGGGCTGTCTTTTGGGGCAGCCCTGTTTTGATCATGTTGAAAAAGTTCAGATCACGCGGTATTCCTTCAGCAGTTTTTCCACATCGGTGCCTTTGACTAAGTCAAGCACTTTCCCGATGGCGATCTTCTCGATCAGGCCAAGCTTCATTTCGGTAATAGGCTTGCCATCCCGCATACTGATCGTTGCCTTCAGAAGATCACGAACATCATAGATACTGCCCCAGACCTCAGGAACACCGCGATCCACGTTCATAAGCGTATAGACTGCCACCATGGCCGTGCGCATTGAATACTCCGTAGTGAACACGGTATCTCTTTCGACTTCAGCGAAATTGCCGATGAAGGCGAAGTTCACTGCACCTTCAGGAATGACGTCCGGCCTGTCGCCTGCAGCGCGCGGCATGAAATATGCACTTGCAAAGGGCATCATGACGGGGATTGTTCTGGCACTGTTGGAAGCCAGTTCCCCGATCTGATCCTCGGGGACTCCGATATGATACAGCCATTCCATACAGATTTCCCTGCCGGTGCAGTCACGCATACTTTTCTTGACGTAATCACCGGGGCGATCGGTGAACAGTCCATAGAGCCATACCAGACACTGGTCTTTCGGCTGGGAATGGAACTGAGGCTGGCGATTGATTGTCCAGCTCAGGAGCCATCCGGAATCTCTGGCTGTCACAATACCGCCTGTGACGACCTTGCCTGACAGCGGATCCCGCTGGCAGATGTTCTTGATATAAGGCAGGATCTTGTCATCGAGCGTGTTGACAGTTACACCCATCCAGTTGCATTCTTCCGGATTGCCATAGAATTTTTCCGGGTGCCCGAAAGCAGAATCCTGCGCAGCGATCTTACGCCACAGGTCAAAAGATCCACCCGGCCTGATCTCCGTGATGTATTCGCAGGTCTTATCCTGCCCGCCGATAGAGGAGTTCTCAACATTGCTGCCGTTGGTAATGAAGAGATAATCGTTCTCTCCCAGATCCAGGAATGTCGTGCGGCCGTCCGCAAGAAGCTCCACACGTTTTGCTATCTTTTTTTCGCCGTGAATTTCAAAGCGCACATCCATGACCTGTGTGTTGAAATGGAAATTTACGCCGTGGCTCTCCAGGTACCTGACCATGGGGAGAATCATTGACTCATACTGGTTGTACTTTGTAAAGCGCAGTGCCCGCAGGTCAGGCAGACCGTCGATGTGGTGGATAAAGCGCTGCATATAGCGTTTCATTTCCAATGCGCTGTTGCAGTCGTAGAAGGCGAACATAGTCCGCTAGTATGTCCAGAAATTGCTGTCCAGCACCTCAGAGTCCAGTACATCTGTGATGCGTTTTCCTTCCAGAGCCTCATCCGGTGTAAAGATCAGGTGTGTCAGCTGAAGAGCAGCCTTGTCACTCAGGCAGAACTTCCCGTCCGTATGAGCATTCTGACCCTGCTTCTCTGTCACGCGGCAAAGCGAGTAGTTGGGGTCGGCTTTGTTCAGCCAGTAATATTCATCGAGTACACTGACACCCTCCGTCTCGATCGACGGGATCGACCGAAACAGATCCCACATGACTTCGAAATGGTTATCCATCTCCCTGCCGCCGCGCATGACGTAGCCGATCTCAGGATAGTTCCAACCGTCGCATGCGCCGCCGGCAATCGGGTCGCGGTCAAAGAAGTGTATGTTTTTTCCGGGCATCTGCGCGTCGCGCACCAGGAAACATCCGGCTGAGAGAGCGGCAAGTCCGGTTCCGACAAAGTAAGCGCGCTTGTGCTCAATCCCTTCCGGCTTCAGTGGCCGCGCAAAGGCTTCATAATTTCCGCTGGAATAGTACATGAGATTACCTCCTTTTTGATTTTATGCTCTCATCATACTCGCGGAAATACAGTGCTTCGATAATCAGACAGGCACAGGTGATGAGGAATTCAGCATTCAGGAGGAATTGAAGAGTTTTTTATCAAATCTGCTTCGTTGATGGAGATTTATCCATGCAGTACTTTTTCAATGCACGTTTTATATCTCCCTCGATCAACTCGCTGAGCCTGGATACAATCTCTTCCGGATCCGGTTTCATATCCTGGTGAATCCATTCAAGCATCAGACCAACAAACCCATATTTATAGAAATCCGCGATGAAGGCTTTATCCTCTTCACGGACTGTCATTCCCTGCGAACACTCTTCGATTACATTTATCAGCAGATCGTACACAACACGGTAAAGATATTGCTCGATCTGCTCACGGCTGACATGCCGGTAGACATTCAGAATAAAGGGCTTGTTTTCACGGACTGCATAAAAAACATTCAGAAATCCCTGCTCCCATGTAGCATAGGTCTTGTTTCCCTCGATGGCCTTGCGGGCATCCTCCTCGCATGACCACTCAATGAGATCATAAATATCCTTGAAATGATAGTAGAAAGTCATCCGATTGATCCCGCAATCCTCCGTGATATCACTGATCGTGATCTTGGTAACCGGCTTTTGAAGAAGAAGATTTTTCAGCGACTGCTCCAACGCTCTTTTCGTTATTTGAGACACAACGTTAACCTCCCTATTGAAATAGAAGTTTCCTTCTGTCATTTGCATGAGAGTAAAACAGAGGAGACTGATTTGATTCTGTACTGCTTGATCTGCATCGACAATTTTCTTCAATAAATCACGATTTGCTTATCTCTTCCTGTTCAGGATCGCTTCCTCTGCTTCCTTGCGAGTAGGGTAGATCCTGGACTCTCTTACTTTAACACCACCGCCGTTTTCAAAGCGGATCGTATAGAAGCCTCCGGTATACTTCAGAACGGTCGCTTCCTTGATCAGGTTCTTGTTTCCTCCGGTAAGAAAGACTTTCTGT
>JAFWDW010000131.1 GCA_017515965.1 Lachnospiraceae bacterium | reverse complement strand
GTCCATTTGTAATAAGACGGATCAGTCGTATTAACTTCCATATCCCAGTCATAGATAGCCGCGATCTGTTTGATCTGCTCTTTTATGTTTTTGATATTGGACTCGGTCGAGACGGAGGGATGGATTCCCATCTTAATCGCATAGTTTTCTGCCGGAAGGCCGAATGCATCCCAACCCATCGGATGGATCACATGATATCCCTGCAGCAATTTGTAACGGCTCCAGACATCTGAGATCACGTATCCGCGCCAATGCCCGACATGAAGACCGTTTCCGGACGGATAAGGAAACATATCAAGACAATAGTATTTTTCTTTTTCGTTTCCGTTCTTGTCAGTCTTTGGGTTGATCGGATGCTCTTCCCACCTGTCGTGCCATTTTTTCTCTACTGCTGCATGGTTGTAAGCTGCCATTTTCTATTACTCCTTTGTAAAGCAAGTAGGAGGAAGCTCATAACAAGCCTCTTCCTACTCACTATTAACTCATCTTGTAAATCTTCTCATGGAATCAATCGAGGACCTTGACCTTCTCATTCACATACGCCTTCATATCCTTGGGATCTGCACTGAGACTGATATAGAACTCGATGTTACAATTATCAGACACAATGTTGAGACGTTCAATAAATCCGCCTATCTCGGATATGTCAACTTTAGTCAGCTGGTAGATACCATCGATAAACACTGCTTCGATATCCATGTCAGCCGCTGACATGCCAAATATGAATGAGACCAGGTCGTCTTCGGACTTGACTGTCGGATAATCATCCATGCAGACAACACGGAGGTCGAACGAAAAATCTTTCGTATTGCGGTGGTCCTTTTTGATAAAAACAACATTGCCGTTGTACATGCCGACTGCGCCGTTCGCGAGCTCTGTCATTCTCTGTGTTTTACCGCTCCCCTGTGGTGCTGCGAGTATATTAACCATATTTGATAGCCTCCTTATGGTGTTACTTTATTCTTCTTCCTGTCTGGCTTTAATCTCTGCTTCCTGAACATCTGCCGGCGCCTGCTCATAGCGGACAAACTCATAAGAGTAATCTCCGCGTCCGCCTGTCATCGAGCGAAGTGTCGTGCAGTAGTCAAACACACCTGTCATCGGAAGGTCTGCAACGACTTCGGTCTTGCCTCCGCCGATCGGGTTCATGCCGAGCACACGACCGCGGCGCTTATTCAGATCGCCCATGACATCACCGGTATAAGAATCCGGAACAACAACTTTAATATTGACGATCGGCTCGAGAAGGACGGGCTTTGCTTCCATGACGCCCTGCTTGAAAGCCTGTGTCGTAGCAGTCTTGAATGCCATCTCGGAAGAGTCGACAGGGTGATAAGATCCGTCATAAAGAGTTGCCTTGATACCGACGACCGGATAACCGGCTACAGGACCGGCCTGTACAGAGTCGTTCAGACCCTTTTCAACTGCCGGGAAGTAGTTCTTCGGAACGGTACCGCCAACGACGCATTCCTCGAATACGAACGGTGTTTCAAGGTCGCCTGAAGGCTCAAAACGCATCTTGACATGACCGTACTGACCGTGACCGCCTGTTTGCTTCTTGTACTTGGAGTCTATGTCGGAATTGCCGAGGATCGTCTCGCGGAAGGCAACCTTCGGAGTCTCCAGAGCGACTTCTGCCTTATAGCGATCTTTGATCTTGCTGACAGTCACATCGATGTGCTGATCATCGATACCGTAAACGAGCGCCTGGCTGTTTGCTGAATCAATGACTGTCTTGAGTGTCATATCCTCTGCCATAAGTTTGCTGAACGCCTGTGAGACCTTATCGTCATCACCCTTCTTGACGACTACGTAACGCTGATAGGTATACGGCTTTGAGAACTCAGGTTTTGCGAAAGTGATCGGAGCAGCTTTCGTGGAAAGCGTATCGCCTGTCTTGGTCACATTGAGTTTGCCGGCTGCACCGATATCGCCCGCGTGGAGTTCTTCGACTTCTTCCGGTTTGTTACCTTTCATGACATAGATCTTGCCGGGCTTCTCTTCGGAACCTGCCTCTGCATTGTAGAGAACATCTGCGCCTTTAATAACGCCGGACATCACCTTGAAGAAGCTGTAGCGGCCGATAAACGGATCGACCATCGTCTTGAAAACATAAGCGCTCTTGACGAGCGAATCATCATAATTGGCTTCAAACGGCTCATTGGTGGAAGCGTTGACGCCTGCACACTTGCAATCAGTCGGAGCCGGGAAATAATATAAGATGTCAGACATCAGGCTGGTCACATTAGCGCCTGTCAGGGAAGAGCCCATGACTACAGGGACGATATCACCTTCCGCCACACTGGTACGCAGCGCGTTGCGGATCTCATCGGGAGTGAACTCCTCGCCTTCAAAATATCTTTCCATAAGCTCTTCGCTCGTCTCGGCAACTGCTTCGATCATCTCATCGCGGTACCCCTCAAGATATTCTTCGGCTGCGTCCGGAATCGGACACTCTTCCCACTTGATGTTGTCGGTGAACTTGCGTCCTTTATTGAGGACGATATTGACATAGCCGGTCAGTTTACCGTCCTCACGCAGCGGCATGTACAGAGGAGCGACTTTCTTACCGAACTTCTCTACTAAAGCATCGACCACATCATGATAGCTGACATTATCGACGTCCATGTCTGTCACGAAGAACATACGGGGAAGATCAAACTTATCACAAATCTCCCAGGCCTTCTCAGTACCGACTTCGATACCGGATTTGCCGGATACGATAATGATCGCAGCATCGGCAGCACTGGCAGCCTCTTCCACCTCTCCGACAAAACCAAAAAAGCCCGGTGTATCCATGACATTAATCTTGCTCTTCTCCCACTCTATGGGGTAAGTCGTCATGCTGATAGAGAAACCGCGCTTCTGCTCTTCTTTGTCAAAATCGCTGATCGTATTATGATCCTCGGTTTTGCCCATTCGATTGATCGCTCCGGATGCGAATGCCATCGCCTCAAGCAATGAGCTTTTTCCGCATCCGCCATGTCCAAGTAAAACTACGTTGCGTATTTCGTCGCTCTTGTATACTTTCATAACTCTAGGATTCCTCCTTCTTTCTATGGCCGCACGGCAGCCCCGTGCGGCCTAATGATGTCTTATGGACTATTTTACAGGAATTACTCTAAAAGTACAACCGATGAAAAGTAAAAATGATCTCTTATTTCATGGCTGTGACTTCATCAAACAGATCTGTCAGTTCCTTCTCAGGCTTGCTGGTGGCAAGGCTGACAATAATATTCAGAATCAGACCTACCAGGAAGGCAGGAAGCAATTCATAAATATCCAAAACACCACCCATCGGGCGCACACCAAACTTCCAGATAAAGATCATGATTCCGCCTGCCAGCATACCTGCGATCGCTCCCTGACGATTCGATCTTCTCCAGAACAGAGCAAGAAGAACAACCGGACCGAATGCGCCTCCGAAACCACCCCATGCAAAGGAGACGATTCTGAAGACAGATGAATCCTGATTCCAGGCAAGGAATACAGCCAGTACAGCAATTAGAACAAGAGATAATCTGGAGATCAACAGTGCTCTCTTCTCCTTCAGCTTGATGCCGAAGAATTTGACCAGTATATCATTCGAAACGGATGAAGACGCAGCTAAAAGCTGTGAATCCGCTGTAGACATGGTTGCAGCCAGAATACCTGATAAAACGATACCTGCAAATAACGCTGCCAGAATCCCGTTTGAAGCGAGCAGATCCGCGATTTTAACAATAATGGTCTCCGATTCGCTGCCTTCCAGTGTCGCCACAGCGCCGACCTTGCTCATCTGAAGACCTACCATACCGATCAGAAGAGCTGCACACATGGAAATGACAACCCATACCGACGCTACGCGTCTGGAAAGCTTAAGCTTGTTATCATCCTCGATTGCCATAAAGCGAAGGAGAATATGAGGCATACCGAAATATCCCAGTCCCCAGGCGAGTGTTGAGAAAATCGTCAGTAATGTATATGGCGTGCTGCCACCGCTCACGGCATCGTGTGACGCAGTCAAAGTCAGATACCCCGGAAGAGACTTTGCATTATCCATCACAGCACCCATGCCCCCGGCTTTGACCGTCCCGAAGATCAGGATCAAAACCAGAGCGAACGACATAACGATACTTTGAATAAAGTCAGTTGTTGATGCAGCCAAAAAGCCGCCCATCGCCGTATAGAACATGATCACGATCGCACTGATGATCATAGCCGCATGATAGTCAAGGCCAAACAAGCTGTTGAACAGTTTGCCGCATGCAGCAAATCCTGATGCGGTATACGGAATGAAAAAGATAACGATCCAAATGGCTGAGATCAGAGTCAGTATATAGCGCTTATCTCCATAGCGGTTGGAGAAAAACTCCGGAAGAGTAATGGAATTGCTCTTCTCGGTATAACGGCGCAGTTTTTTTGCGACAAACAGCCAGTTGAGATATGTTCCTACTGCAAGGCCGATAATAGTCCAACCGGCCTCGGCAATGCCGGCCAGATAAGCCAGCCCCGGGATACCCAGAAGCAGCCAGCTGCTCATATCAGATGCCTCGGCACTCATCGCCGTGACGAACGGGCCAAGCTTGCGACCTGCAAGGTAGAAATCCCCAACCGAAGAAGTCCGCTCGGATAATTTGATACCAATCCCCATCATCCCGAACAAATACAGGACCATGGCGATCAGCATCGTGATCTGTGTTCCACTCATAGTTCCTAAACCTCCATCTCCTTATTTTCTGATCCGATCCGGAAAACCGATCTTGTGCTGTACTTTACGCAGCGTCTTGAGAGAATAATAGGATGCTCTCTCAGCGTTCTCACGGATCATCTGATCGATATAACCCTTTTCCTTTGTCAACCGTGCCACTTCGCTCTGCAGAGGCGCCAGAACGGCGTTGACAGCCTCTCCTACCGCTGTCTTCAGCTGTCCGTATCCAAGTCCGTCAAATTCTTTGACAGACTCCTCGATGCTCTTACCGGTGCACGCGCTGTAGATATCCAAAAGATTGCTGACACCGGGCTGTTCCTCTGAATAGGCGATCCGGCCCATAGAGTCAGTAACCGCCTTTTTGCATTTGCGCATGACGACATCAGGTCCGTCTGTCAGATAAATGCTGGCATTCGGATTCTCATCAGATTTGGACATTTTGTGAAGCGGGTCCTGCAGACTCATGATCTTGGCTCCCACTTTCCCGTAATAAGCATTCGGAATTGTGAAGACATCACCGTAAATATTGTTAAATCGTTCAGCGATATCACGCGTGATTTCCAAGTGCTGTTTTTGATCTACACCGACCGGGACAACATCCGTCTGATAGAGAAGAATATCAGCAGCCATCAGAACCGGGTAAGCAAATAAGCCGACATTGATATTGTCAGCATGCTTCGCTGACTTGTCTTTAAACTGTGTCATCCGGTTCATCTCACCCATATAGGTAAAGCAGTTCAGGATCCATGCAAGCTCAGCATGTCCGGAAACATGTGACTGATAATAAATGCAGTTCTTTTCCGGATCCAATCCGGCTGCGACATAGAGAATGAACAACTCTCTGGCGCGTTTGCGCAAAGTGGCAGGATCCTGGCGAACTGTGATCGAGTGTTCGTCGACCACACAGTAAAAACACATATATTCGTCAGAAAGCGCTACCCAGTTTTTCAGTGCACCGAGATAGTTCCCCAGCGTCAGATTGCCGGTAGCCTGCATACCACTGAATAATACCTTTTTCCCGTCTAACATTTCCAACCTTCTTTCAAAAACTTTTAATAATCAAAACGCCGGCTTAAAACCTGTTTTCTGATGTATCGGAACAGTTCTTCTTCACCCTGCTCGGCCAGAATCGTCAGAAGTCTTTCAAGCAGAGCCGATGTCTCAGGTGCCATCAGATGAAAACCGAGCCCTTTTTTGTAATACTCAAGCGGCGCTCCGTTATGGTAATCCTTCCCCTGATAAACACGGCAGGCCGCAATACGGTCCATTGCCATCTCAACGACATATTTCTTAGGCATTTTCATACCGCAAAGCGGCGGATCATGACGACGCTTCAGATCATAATCGATCCAGTACTCGTAATGATGCTTGTTGCGTCCCTTATGATGGAGCCAGGCTTTTGTCATGCCGGTCTGTTCCCGCTCAGCGTTGTTCGGACTGCGATTGCCCTGATAGAACCTGACGCCCGCAGAAAACTCTGTCCAGCTGTATTTGCTCAGATCATGGATCAGGCCCTGGCGGTACAGCCCTACAGCAAAACAGTATTGTCTTACGAGCCTGCGGTGTTTTCCGACTGTTTTGAAATGCGCGATCGCATGGCGCCAGCTCCATTTTCCGGATCTGCTTCTATGATCTACTGCCATCCGTCTATACCGTAGAGACGAATATTACGCCTGTTGATCAGATAAGGCTGTTCCAGAACTTCGCTCTCCACTTTTTCCTCACTGTTTATTTTGAAAGCATATGATGCCGCATCCTGACCGACCTGAATCGGACTCGTCGCAGCTGTCGCCGTGATCAGTGTTTCATCCTGAGAAAGTATCTCCTTGATCTCCGGATACCCGCCGACGCCGTAGATGAAAGGATGCAGTTTTTCATTGTCATCCCGGTTCTGATTATATAATTCGATCGCATCCAGTACACCAAGTGCCATCATATCGCTCCCGCTCATAATCGCGGTAATGTCTGACTGGCTGCTCAAAAACTCTGATATATAAGCGGCAGCTGCTTCTCTGGTACCGCCGCAGTCCTGCCGGCCGATCACTGAAAAGCCCTTCCCAGCTATCGCATGTTCAAATCCGCTGATGCTTTCTGTCACTGACTGTGAATCATAGGATTCAAGGATAACCACAGTTCCCCCGGCAGTCATGCGTTTTGCAAGATCCTTGCCGCATAAGCTCCCTGCCTTGATATTATCAGAACCGATAAAAGAGGTCACCAAAGTCTGATCCTCATTTCTTGAATCCATACAGATAACAGGAATGCGTGCACTCGTTATTTGTTTGATCGTCTCATCAGCACCGTTGAAAGTAACCGGAACAAAAAGGATCACGTC
>JAFWDW010000130.1 GCA_017515965.1 Lachnospiraceae bacterium | reverse complement strand
GCATCGCCGTGATCGTGGAGGCGCTGACCGATAACCGCAACCGCACAGCCGGCGACGTGCGCCATTATTTCGACAAATACGGCGGCAACATGGGCCAGAGCGGCTGCGTGTCGTTTCTGTTCACCAAGCAGGGCCAGATCCTGCTCGAACAGGAGGACGTGGACGAGGATCAGCTCATGGAGGATGCGCTGGAGGCCGGCGCGACCGATTTCCTGACGGACGACGGCATCTTCGAGATCCGCACCGATCCCTATGACTGCGGCGCAGTCAGCGCGGCGCTGGCCGACAAGGGCTACACTTTCCTGTCCGCCGAGGTCGCTTACATTCCCTCGACCTACGTCAAGCTGACCGATCCCGACACCATGACCAATATGCAGAAGATGCTGGATATGTTCGAGGACAACGACGATATCCAGGGCGTGTGGCACAACTGGGAGAATCCCGAGGACGCGGAATAAAGTTCGATTTTCAAAAAAAGAGCCTGGCAACAGGCTCTTTTTCCGTTTTGGTGAGTGTTTTTCCTCTTTCGTGCGAATACAGGGTGAGAATTCTCAAAAACGAGGTGCTGCCATGGACACCGGAGAACAACTGTATCGCCGCTTTCTGGAGGGCGACGAGGCCGCGTTCGGCGAACTGATCGCGCTTTATAAAGACCGGCTGATCTTTTTTATCCTGCGCAGCGTCGGCGATCTCGACGCGGCGGAGGATCTGGCCGAGGACGTCTTTGTCGAGGTGCTGCTGCACCGCCGGCGCTATCATTTCAACGCGCCGCTGAACAGCTATCTGTTCGCCATCGCGCGGCACAAGGCGACCGACTGGCTGCGCCGCCGCGCCCGGCGCGGGGAGCAGCCGCTGGAAACTGCCGGCGACCCGGCCGACCGGCGCTCCCTGGAGGAGGAATTCCTCCGCCGGGAGCAGGCAAAGGCCGTTCACGCCGCGCTGAACGCCCTGCCCGCGCAGTACCGCACGGTCTTGCATCTGCTCTATTTTGAAGAAATGTCCTATGAACAGGCGGGGCGGGTCATGAAAAAGAATCGCAAGCAGATCGAGAATCTGGCTTATCGCGCGCGGCAGGCGATGAAAGCGGCGCTGGAGAAGGAGGATTTGATCCCATGAAAGATCTGAACACATTCACCGCAAACGTTTACGCCAAAGCGGAGCAGAAGAAAAAGCAGACCCGGCAGACCGCCGGCGTGCTGACCGTCGCCGTTCTGGCGCTCGCGACCGCCGTCACCGCCGCTGCCATGCGCCCGCAGCTGCAGCGGATCGACGCCGCACCCGGGCAGACGCAGCCGGCCGGCAGCACCCTGTCGGGAACGGTAGCAGCGGTTGAAAGCTATACCGCGCCGGCGGATCCGACGCTGCCCGCAGCGCCCGGCAGGACGCAGGCGCAGGCACAGTCTCAGACGGCTTCCGGTGCTTCTGCCGCCCCTGCCGCCGCGCCGACGACTGCCGCGCCCGCAGCCAATGCGCGGACGACCGCGGAAAACCGCTCCGAATTACAAGCCGCAGACAGCGACAGCATGACGGAAATCGGCGTCACGGAGATCGCGCTCGAGCGCCGGACCCAGGCTTACCAAGAGGGCGACGATCCGACAAGGGTGGAAAGCACGCGGTCGCTCAGCACAAATGCGCTGCTGAGCGAAAAGGACATCATCACGGCAGCCTACAACGCGCTGGATCCCGCCACGCGCGCGGCGATCAATCCCGGCCACGGCTTCGCTGTGAACACCCACGACGCGCAGACAAACACCGACGGGTTTGAAGTATTTTTCAACACGCAGACGGAATCGATCACCGTCAAGCTGGATGCGAACCTGAAGGTCAGATCCGTTACGCGCCGCGCTGAAGAGAATTCGGTCTTTGGTAAAAGAGGCGTTAAGAACCTTGATGAAGACATCGAAGCTGACATGTACGAATATATCGAAAAGGTTTTAACAGAAAACGGTTATGTACACTACGAAGTATCCAATTTCTGCAAGGAAGGCTATGAGTCCAGACATAATATGGGATACTGGCTTTATGATGATTTCTTAGGCATATCTTTAGGAGCATCCGGAAAGATCGGAAATAACCGCTATACCAATACCAGAGATTTCAATAAATATCTGAATGAAGAATATATCAGAGATGAAGATCTTGAATTGAGTATAGAAGATATGAAGTTTGAAAACATCATGATGTCGCTTAGAACTATATATGGGCTGGATATAGAAAAATTCAACAGAAAATATAGCTGTGATCTTGAAAAAGAATATGAAAAAGGACTTAAAAACAAATACATAAAGATAGAGAACGGACATCTTGTATGCAGCAATCCTGAGCTTTTAAATAATGTATTACTTGATTTTATGAAAGATCGATAATTATAGTTAACACATAAAAAAGTGAGTGCTATAATGAGGAAAAGGAAGATTTGTGCTTTATAAATCCAGTTAAAGAAATAATTTTTTGTATGTTATAAAGGGAGGGAAATATGGCAACAATCAGTTTACAACATATTCAGAAAATTTATCCTATTGGCGAAACCAGCAAGAAACAAAGAGCTTTTCTGAAGAAGGCCAAAGAGGATAATCCGGAAACCAACAAGGTCAACCTCAAAATCACCGAAGAAGGTGTGGTTGCGGTTGATGATTTCAATCTGGAAGTGGCAGACAATGAATTTATTGTCTTTGTCGGACCTTCAGGTTGTGGTAAATCTACGACCTTGAGAATGATTGCAGGACTGGAAGATATTACCAGAGGTGATCTGTACATTGACGGTGTCAGAATGAATGACATCGAACCGAAAGACAGAGACATCGCAATGGTTTTCCAGAACTATGCCCTGTATCCTCATATGACTGTAAGACAGAACCTGGAATTTCCATTGGAACTGCGCAAAGTTCCTAAAGAACAGATGGATAAACAGGTCGAAGAAGCTGCCGAGATTCTGGGTATCACTGAGTATCTGAACAGAAAACCGAAAGCTTTATCAGGTGGTCAGAGACAAAGAGTTGCGATCGGACGTGCAATCGTACGTGAACCGCGCGTACTGTTGATGGACGAGCCTTTGTCAAATCTCGATGCGAAATTAAGAAATCAGATGCGTGCTGAAATCATCAAACTCAGACAGAGAATCAAGTCGACATTCATTTATGTTACACATGACCAGACTGAAGCTATGACTCTGGGTGATCGAATCGTCATCATGAAAGACGGTCTCATTCAGCAGATCGGTACTCCTCAGGAAGTATTCGACAATCCGATAAATACCTTTGTTGCCGGATTTATCGGTATGCCACAGATGAACTTCTATGATGGTGCACTGGCAATCGAAGATGGCAGATACGTTATCAATGTCCTGGGTGCCAAGATCGTTCCTTCTGAGGAAAAACAGGAGAATTTAAGAAAGCACGATGTAAAACCGATGGATATCATCGTTGGTGCAAGACCTGAACATATCACCCTCAAGGAAGTTGAAGGTGCCATGATGGAAGGTTCAGTTGATGTTTCGGAAATGATGGGCAGCTCTGTCCATATTCACCTGAACACAGGCAATCATGACAGTATTATCATTGTTCCGACTCTGGATCTGGGCAACCAGTCGCTTTCGATCGGATCAAAAGTAAGAT
>JAFWDW010000129.1 GCA_017515965.1 Lachnospiraceae bacterium | reverse complement strand
TCACACACCAGCTGGGACCATGTATGGTTCTGGCTGGTCCCGGTTCCGGGAAAACTTTTACCATTATTCACCGAATAGAATACCTGATCAAGAACGGCCTTGCTCATCCGGATCAGATCTTAGTTGTCACCTTCACGCGCGAAGCCGCCAGACAAATGCGTGACAGGTTCTCAATTTTGATGCGGGAGAGCAGGGGCGATGTGGAATCGAAAGCCTGTGAGGTCGTTTTCGGCACATTTCACAGCTTTTTTTACAATATCCTGAAAGAGAGCCGCAGTTTTCATACAGCAGGCATCTTGACAGACGCGGAGAAAAAGAGAATGATCGGCTCGTTCATTCCCGGAGATGTTGCTAAGCGTTTTGATACAAGAGATGAATATGAAGAGTACCTCATGTCTGTGATCAGTGAGATCGAAAGAGAATGCACCGGTGCGGAGACGGGGAATGATTCCTTTATACCCAGGATAGAACCCTTCTTATATCAAGAAGTTTCGCAAAGCTATAAGAGGGAAAAGAAACGCAGAGGGAAGATCGATTTCACCGATATTCTTCTTGAATGCCGCAATTTGCTACAGAATGACCCGGCTCTTCTTGAGAAATGGAGAAAGAGGTTCAGATTCTTCCTGGTCGATGAGTTTCAGGATATCAATTCCGTTCAGTTTGATATCCTCAGGATGCTTGCTTATCCGGATAACAACCTGTTTGTTGTGGGAGATGACGATCAGGCTATTTACAGTTTCAGAGGCTCAAACCCGGCCTTTATGATCCGTTTCAGCGACATGTTCCCTGACAGTCATATGATCATGCTGGATACTAATTTCAGGTCTGGCAAAGGGATCGTGACTCATGCCGGAAAACTGATCAGACACAATCGTAAAAGGCTGAAAAAGAAGATCAAGAGTGCAAATCAACAAGATGGAGAACTGATTTATCATCGGTTCCAAACACGCAAAGAACAACACGAATGGATAGCCGGATTTCTGGAAAAGAAGAAGCCTTCGGGATCTACAGCCATATTGACACGCACACACAGGCAGCTGGAACTGATCGCTGCTGTGCTGGGAGAGCACTCTCTTAGATTCTCTATGAAAAAACAGAGATCCCGGATAAAGAATCATTTTGTAGTTGATGATCTGAAAGCATATGCAAATCTGATTATGAGTATAGGGACAAAGCTAACAAGACGAGATTTGCTTCATGTCCTGCGAACACTTGACATTGCGGTCCCGCGTGATTTGCTAAGCGAAGAGTCGATCGATCCCGGAAAGCTTCTGCGAGAACTGGAAGATCTACCCTGGATGGTTAAACCGTTACAGCAGTTGTTTGCAGATATTAAACGACTGACTGACATGCCGCCTTATGTCGGCTTACGATTCATTACCGGGAAAATGGGTTATATTGATTATGCTGTTGCGGCGGCATGTGATAAGCATTTGAGCCCTGAAACGGCAAAACAGATCATAAACAAGGTGATCGAGAAAGCCAAAACCGTCACTTCCTGGGAGCAATGGCTGGATCAGGCGAATGAAACCGATTGCAGTGTCATGGATGAATCTCAGGAGGATCAGGAAATCATGCTCATGACCATGCATGCCGCTAAAGGTCTTGAGTTTGATACAGTCATGATGCCTGATCTTGTTGAAGGCCTCTCGCCCCGCCATGCGAAAAAGGATCAGCTGGAAGAAGAGAGAAGACTGGTCTATGTCGCGATGACAAGAGCAAAGAAGGATCTGATCCTGACATCCTTCTGTAAAAGCGGCGATAAACAGATGACTGAGTCGCGCTTTATACAGGAGGCAGGAATAGGCCGAAAAGGCTGAGTTTCTGTTGCTAACAGAATGTGTTTTATGCTATATTTATATAGTTATCCGTCAAATTGCAGGTGATCGTTGTGAAAAAGAGAATCATCGTGCTGTGCGTGATCGTTGCGCTCATAGGAGCGATACTGGCCGTACAGCATTTTAACAAGAAAGATGTGTCTGTTAAAGAACCTGCCACCACGGGAAAAGGTTCCGCTACAACACAGAATGATGAAGAGCAGATTGTCACATTCGGCTTTTCTTGTTCGGACTTAAGCAATCCGTATTATGCAGCTATGGAAGCCTCGCTTCGATATGCTGTAGAGGAGGATGAAGCTGCATTAGTTACAATAGATGCAGAGGGCGATCAGGATAAACAAAACCGTGATCTTATGGAACTTGTGGAAGAGAATGTTGACGTGATCCTTTTTGTTCCGGTTACTTTCAACGGTGCTGATGAGACGATCAAACAAATAACGAGTGCACGCATTCCAGTTATCTGTATGGATTCAAGAAATGAGGATCAGACTTTGGTAACCTCTTTTATCGGTTCTGATAATACGAAGGCAGGGAGCTTATGCGGCAAGGATCTTGCAAAACGCATGACGGCCGGGGGAACTGTGGTTATCCTTGAATCCTATGATTCACAATCAGTGACAGAAAGCATCAGCGGATTTGAGCATGCGATAGCCGGTAAGGGCTTTTCAGTGATCGGCCGGCAGGACTGCGGCGGTACCAGAGAAGCAGCCGCCGCTTATATTTCAGAGTTTTTGAGCAACCGGACTGACATTACCGCGATCATGAGCGGGAGCGATATGATGGCGCTTGGTGTACTGGATGCGATCGAATTATATAATCAGG
>JAFWDW010000128.1 GCA_017515965.1 Lachnospiraceae bacterium | reverse complement strand
GCCAAGTGCATAGCAGGGTAGCCAAGTCGGGAAGGGATAAACGCTGAAGGCATCTAAGCGTGAAGCCCCCCTCAAGATGAGATATCCCGCTCTTTAGGAGTTAAGATCCCTTGAAGACGACGAGGTAGATAGGGCAAAGGTGAAAGTGCAGTAATGTATGAAGCTGATTGTTACTAATAGGTCAAGGGCATAACCAAAAGGTTGTCTGGAATTCTTTTCCGTGTGTAGTAGGTTTGTGATCCTCGATAGCTCAATGGTAGAGCACTCGGCTGTTAACCGAGGGGTTGTTGGTTCGAGCCCAACTCGGGGAGTTTAATACTCTGGTTAAGCGCCGGCACGTGCAAGGTGCCGGCTTTTTAACAAGGAACATCGCACATAGGGTGCATGTTTATCAAGTTTTTGAGCGAAGGGACGGCCCAGCGACTGTTGCTAAGCTCAATCAGCGCGCAAACGCTTGATTTCGCTAAGCAACGCTGCAGAGCCTACTGACTAAGCTCAGACTTCGCGGTGCTTGTCTTCGCTAAGTCATTAGGCCCCGTGGTCAAGCGGTTAAGACATCGCCCTTTCACGGCGGTAACACGGGTTCGATTCCCGTCGGGGTCACTGGGTATTTACCTTATAAGCCAACGTGGCTCAATTGGCAGAGCAGCTGATTTGTAATCAGCAGGTTACCGGTTCGAGTCCGGTCGTTGGCTTTTTTCTTTTTTTCGGACCCTTAGCTCAGTTGGTTAGAGCAACCGGCTCATAACCGGTCGGTCCTGGGTTCGAGTCCCCGAGGGTCCACTTGAGCGCTAAGTGCTCATAGCGCGTCGGCTGCTAAGTTCGGGCATCGCAAGAGCGTGCCCTCACTAAGGGCGCCGACATGCATCGCACGTAAGCGATCAAAAGACGGTCGCTAAGTGCTCGTAGCGAGCCGCAGTGGCGGAACTGGTAGACGCCCGGGACTTAAAATCCCGTGGGTAGTGATACCCGTGCCGGTTCGATTCCGGCCTGCGGCAGAACAAACGCGAATTACCATGTTTTCACATGATGATTCGCGTTTTGTTTTGGTCATTCCTGCCCGGGTATGATAGAGACTGGTGTATATAGAAAGAATTGTGTGGCTATATGCTGAATCATATTGCATCTATGGTATAATGACAAAAACGATCATTTGCCGTCTTTGATGGCTTGTGACCTTAAAAAGAGAGGATAAGATGATGAAAACCATCGCTCTTGTCGGAACATTTGATTCCAAAGGAAAAGAGTTTCAATTTGCCAAAACCCTGATAGAAAAGATAGGGTTTAAAACCTTTACCATTCACGCGGGGACATTTGATCCGCTGTTTGAGCCGGATATCTCTAACGAGGAAGTGGCTCAGGCGGGTGGTATGCCGCTGGCTGATGTCGTTGATTCGGGAGACCGGGGACTGGCGGCAGATGTGATGGCAAAAGGTGTGGCGGTGATCGTTCCGCGTCTCCATGAAGAAGGCCGGTATGACGGGATCCTGTCGTTCGGCGGTTCGGGCGGTACGACACTTGCCACGGCCGGCATGCGCGAGCTGCCTGTGGGTGTCCCGAAAGTGATGGTTTCAACCATGGCATCCGGAAATGTATCCGAGTATGTGGGAACCAGTGATATAGTCATGATGCCTTCACTCGTTGATGTGGCCGGTCTGAACAAGATCATTCGCACAGTCATCCGGAATGCAGTGATGGCAGTAGCCGGTATGGTCGGTTATGCGGACAGTCTGCCGGAGGAGACAGGCGATGCGTCGGATACAAAGCCGGCTATAGCAGCTACGATGTTCGGTGTCACGACCCCCTGTGTTTCCCATGCAAAGGAACTGCTTGAGAAGGCAGGGTATCAGGTGATCGTATTCCACGCCAATGGCGCCGGCGGTAAAATGATGGAGAAACTGATCGATCAGGGAATGTTCTCCGGCGTTTTGGATCTCACAACTACGGAAGTGTGTGATGATCTTTTCGGAGGGGTCCTCACGGCAGGCCCGCACCGCTGTGAGGCGGCGATCCGCCAGAAACTGCCGCAGGTCGTCTCGGTGGGTGCCGATGAGATGATCAATTTCGGCCATATCAGCACGTTGCCGCAGCAGTACGCTGGCCGGAACATCCACATCCACAATCCTGCCAATACGCTGGTCCGCATGACAGCTAAAGAGAGCGCCAAGCTCGGCAGAAGGCTGGCGGAGAAGTGGAATACGGCGCAGACTGAGATGACGGTGTTACTTCCGCTCGGCGGTATGTCAATGCTCGATGCACCGGAACGTCCGTTTGACGGACCAGAAGAGAGGAAAGCCTTATATAGCGCCATCAAAGAGGGGATCACCAATCCCAAGGTGCATGTACGGGAACTCTCTTATAATATTAATGATCAGGCGTTTGCTGAAGAAGCAGTTGACGAGTTGCTGGATCTGATTAAGGTTTTTCCTTGACAAATACCTGTTTTCATCGTATTATGTGTACGTTGCAGTTTTAACACAACAAGTGCGCGTAGCTCAGCTGGATAGAGCGTCTGGCTACGGACCAGAAGGTCGGGAGTTCGAATCTTCTCGCGCACGTTCGTGGCCTTGTGAACGTACGTTTACAAGGCCGTTGTTTTATAGCTAACGAGAAATCAGTTTATCAGCATATAATCAGGAGGTATCGGGTATGAAGAGAAACGTCATTGTCGGGCAGTCCGGCGGACCTACTGCAGTCATTAATTCGAGTCTGGCAGGTGTTTACAACACAGCGATCGAGCGTGGAGCAAAGAAAGTATACGGGATGCGCCATGGTATTCAGGGATTGATGAAAGGCGATTATGTCGATCTGTCCAAGTACATCAAGAATGATCTTGACAGTGAGATTCTGAAGAGAACACCGGCAGCTTTTTTGGGGTCCTGCCGCTATAAACTTCCTGAGATCCACGAGGATAAAGCGGTCTATGATAAGATTTTTGCGCTGCTGAATGAGCTTGATATTGAAGCGTTTATCTATATTGGCGGAAATGATTCGATGGATACAATCAAAAAGCTTTCTGATTATGCGCTTCTTACAGGCAGCGATATCAAATTTGTCGGATGCCCGAAGACAATCGACAATGATTTGGCTCTGACCGACCACACACCGGGATACGGCAGCGCTGCCAAGTACATCGGTACTTCCGTCAAGGAGATCATCCGTGATGCTGCAAGTCAGGAGTATGCGCACGGTATTGCCACAGTCGTTGAGATCATGGGCCGTGATGCAGGCTGGCTGGCCGGCTCTGCTTGTCTGGCTGAAGGAGAAGACTGCGATGGTCCGGATGCGATTTATCTGCCTGAGCTTCCGTTTGATATGGATCTGTTTATGAAGAAAGTAAAGAAAGCACTGGATAACAAGGGCTATACCGTGATCGCAGTATCTGAGGGCGTGCGTACAACGGACGGCAAATATGTCTGCGAAGGCGAAGCAGGCACAGGTTTTGTCGATGCATTCGGCCATAAGCAGCTGACGGGAACAGCGAATTATCTGTGCCAGGTCCTGGCATCTAAGTTTGGCTGCAAGACACGCGCAATCGAGCTGAGTACGCTGCAGAGGGCAGCTTCCCACCTTGCATCCAGGATCGATGTCATCGAGGCGGCACAGATCGGCGGCGCGTCGGTCAAAGCAGCTGACGAGGGGACAAGCGGTGTCATGGTTGTTTTCGAGCGCGAATCAAATGACCCGTATCAGTGCCATACAGCTGTCAAGGATGTACACAAGATCGCTAACGAGGAACGTCTGGTTCCGAGAAAGTGGATTAATAAGGAAGGCACCTATGTCACCGATGAGTTCCGCACCTATGTGGAACCGTTGATCCAGGGAGATCTGTGGCCTATCATGGTCGGCGGTATCCCGAGACATCTGTTCATGAAATAAAACTGTCGAAAAGAATCGAAAAGTATCGATAAAAAATAGCGGATTTCGCATGGATTATCCTGCCGAAATCCGCTATTGTTTCGTTCGTCCAAGAGGAATAGTTTCTGAAGGAGGAACGAAAATGGAGAAAGAAATAAAAAAATATACAACAGTCACTTTTTTATGTCGCGGTGATTTGGCGCATGAAGTCAAAGAGATGACAGAGGGCATGCGGCTTATGGACTGGCTTGAAGAGCACGTGCCTGTGGAACCAATCCGCCTGCTTGCCTTGATCGATCAGATCCTCATTTTACTGCGGATGCGTCAGGATTGCGTGACAGCCTGTATGTACGGGATAGTCTGCCCGCAGCTTTTTATCGTGGATCATCAGGACAGAGTGCGTCTGCTTGATCTGGCTGATGAGAGCAACAGTGCCGTAAGCCGCAAAATACAGAGCGGATCAGTGACCCGGTTCTTCGCACCGTATGGGATGACAGAATGCGCAGATGCGCAGACAGAGATCTACGGGGTGGGGCGTCTGTGTCAGTATATGTTATCAGAGAACGAGGAAGCGGGAGCTGTTTTGACCGGGCCGCTGAGGCGGCGTCTTGAACATTTTGTTGATCAGTGTCTGGGAGAAGGATTAAGACCGTTTACGGATTACGAGAGAGTTTGCAGTCAGTTTGACAGGATCTATGAGGCGGGCGGAAGAGAGGTCCCGGACCAGAAGCGCAGAGCAGGCGCTGCGGCTGTCAAAGCCCTCTATATAGCCGCAGCTGTTTTT
>JAFWDW010000127.1 GCA_017515965.1 Lachnospiraceae bacterium | reverse complement strand
TTTCCCGGATAAAGATAAGCCGTATCAAAATAATTAACGCCCGCATCGATCGCGCAGAGCACTTCGCGCTCTGCTTTTGCATAATCGATGCCGGCGCCTTTTTTCGTAAAACGCATACACCCGTATCCGAGTTGCGAAATGAGATTACCGTATTTATCCTGTCTGTAAATCATGTTGACTCCTGCCCTCTTTTGGATGGTAGAACAAAACAGCAAGAACAAACCCGCAAATCAGGCCTCCGATATGGGCGGCATTGTTCACCCCTGAGTTGGTAAAGCCCATATAGAGTGTGAGGAACACCGCCAGAAAGACACGGCGCAGGCTCAATCCCCCGACACGGCCTCTGTGTCTGATCAGACAGTAGATCACGGCTCCCATCAGACCAAGCACTGCTCCGGAAGCGCCGGCTGAAACAGCGAACTCCCCTGTCTTAAGCTCTGCTGCGGCGGACAGAACATTGCCCGCCAGTCCGCTGACCAGATAGATCACCGCATACCGCCCGGAACCGAGCAGGTTTTCAAGCGGCAGCCCTACTGCAATCAGGACGATCATATTGCTTGCCAGATGATCGATGCCGAAATGAAGAAACATTGACGTAAACAACTCATACCATTTCCCGCCGACCACATCCTGTGTCAGCATCGCCCCGTGCGTGGCCATAAAGGCCGTATCATTCGTCGATCCGGTCATAGACAGCCACAAAAAGACCGCCACATTGGCGATCAGAATGATATATGTTGTGATCGGACGATTCTCTTTCAAAGCTGTGCGACCGCCTCTCCGATATGCCGTACACCGATCAGCTTAATGCCGGTGACATTCTTGACCGAACGCATCGATGCCTGCGGCAGAACACATGTCGTATAGCCCATTTTCTTAGCCTCCAGAACGCGCTGCTCAGGCATCGTGACACCACGCACTTCACCCGAAAGGCCGACCTCTCCGAAGACGATCGTCTTCTCGTCAACAGCTTTATTGCGATAGCTCGAGACCAGGGCCAGCACGATTCCAAGATCAATAGCCGGCTCATTCATTCGAATACCGCCGGCGATATTGACATAGGCATCCTCATCGGACATATCTATTCCGAGTCGTTTTGACAATACGGCGATGAGGAGATTAACTCTGTTGAAGTCACAGCCTGACGCCGTACGTCTCGGGAAGCCGAAACTCGTCTTTGTCGCCAGCGCCTGCACCTCAACCAGCATCGGGCGGGTCCCCTCCATACAGCAGACAACAACCGAACCGGGTGATGCCTCCGGTTTTCCCTCGAGCATATACTCCGATGGATTGGCTACCTCACGCAGACCGTCCGCACTCATCTCGAATACGCCGATCTCATGAGTCGGGCCGAAGCGGTTCTTAACGCTGCGTAAAAGTCTGTAGGACGCGTAACGGTCCCCCTCGAAATACAGAACCGTATCAACCATATGTTCCAGAACGCGCGGTCCCGCCACCTGTCCTTCTTTTGTTACGTGCCCGACAATAAAGACAGTCACTGCCAATCCTTTTGCGATCTGAAGCAGCACGTTGGTCGACTCACGCACCTGTGAGACACTTCCCGGTGCGCTGGTAACCAGTTCGCTGTACATTGTCTGGATCGAATCAATGACGACCGCCTGCGGCTTCTCGCGCTCAATTGCCGCGCGGACCGTATCCAGATTGGTCTCGCACATGAGCTTGAGATGATCGTTGAACTGCCCGATCCTTAGCGCACGCATTTTAATCTGCTGCAGAGATTCCTCTCCGGAGATATAGAGCACATCGCGCTCATCGGCAGCAAGTTCCCGGCATAACTGCAGCAGCAGCGTTGATTTGCCGATTCCGGGATCTCCGCCGACAAGTACCAGCGAGCCGGGTACGATCCCGCCTCCCAGCACTCTGTCAAGCTCAGCGATATGCGAGGAATACCGGTCTTCATGCTCTTTCTCGATCTGAGCGAGCGTGACAGCACGGACGTTCCTGTCTGCCTTGCCCGCAGACCGCGCCTGTTTGGAAGATCCGGTTACCACTTCCTCCTCGACAAATGTATTCCACTGCTTGCAGGCCGGACACTGGCCCAGCCACTTATTCTCTTCATGTCCGCAGTTTTGGCAGAAAAAAACTGTTTTCTTTCCCTTTGCCATTATGACTCCTCAATAAATACGATCCTGCCGTCTTTCACACCCGCCGCGACATCCATTCCTTCCCGGATATCCCCGGCCAGGATAGCTTCGGCCAGCGGATCCTCGATCTCGTTCTGGATCGTCCGGCGAAGCGGTCTGGCTCCATATTTCGGGTCTGAACCATCTTTCACAATCTTCTTTTTGACCGACTCGCGAAACTTAAGATTGACATTCATCTGGTTCTTTATCCGCTGTGACACTTTCTTTAAGAGCAGCCCGGTAATTCTTTTCAGCTGATCTTCTCCCAGCGAATGGAAGACGATAATGTCATCGATCCGGTTTAAAAACTCGGGTCTGAACATCTGCTTGACTTCATTGACTACCGAATCTCTCATCTTCGCGTAGTCGCTTGCCGCGCTTGTCTCAGCCGCAAAACCCAGTCTCTTCGGATCTACAATAGAGCGGGCTCCCGCGTTGGAAGTCATGATGATCACGGCATTGGAGAAATCCGCCTTCCGGCCCTGGCCGTCCGTGATCTGACCGTCATCAAGGACCTGCAGGAGGATGTTGAACACATCCGGATGTGCTTTCTCGATCTCGTCAAAGAGCACAACGCTGTAAGGGTGACGGCGCATCTGCTCGACCAGCTGACCGCCCTCTTCGTGTCCGACATATCCCGGCGGCGATCCGATGAAACGCGAGACAGAATACTTTTCCATATACTCAGACATATCCATGCGCACCATCGCCTCCTCGGTTCCGAAGAGTGCTTCGGCGAGCGCCTTGGAAAGTTCCGTCTTGCCGACACCTGTCGGTCCGAGGAACAGAAACGATCCGACCGGTCTGCCCGGATCTTTGAGTCCGGTGCGTCCGCGTCTGACTGCCTTGGCAATCGAACTGACCGCCTCATCCTGCCCGACGATCCGTTTGTGCAGGATCTTTTCCAGATTGTTCAGACGCGTTGCTTCCGACTGTGTCATCATGCTGACAGGGATGCCGGTCCACTGAGAGATGATATCCGCGATCATCTGTTCTGTGATCTGCGGACGCACCATCCTTCTTTTTTGCCCCGTCTTCAGACTCTTTTCCAATTTTTTCTGAATCTTGGCGATATCCGCATGGATCTCCCTTGCTCCCGCCAGATCACCCTGCATCAGCGCCTCTTCCTCATCCTCTTCCAGTTTTGCAAGAAGACGCGCATCGGCTGTCCTGATACGCTTTTTCGTCAGTCCGAGCGCTGCCTTGGCACAGGCTTCGTCCATGACATCGATCGCCTTATCCGGAAGGAAGCGGTCCTGAATATACCGTTTTGACAACTGTACACATGCCTCGATCGCCTCATCCGTGATCGTCACATCATGGTGATCCTCGTACCGTCTCCGCAGCCCTTCCAGAATCCTGACGCACTCCTGTGGCGTCGGCTCTTCCACCATGACCTTCTGGAAGCGGCGCTCCAGCGCGGCATCCTTCTCGATATATTTGCGGTACTCTGCGTTGGTCGTAGCGCCGATCAGCTGAATATCTCCGCGCGCCAGCGAAGGTTTCAGGATATTGGACGCATCCACCGATCCCTCTGACGCACCCGCGCCGATCACGGTGTGCACTTCGTCGAGGAACAAGATCGTATTGCCGTTCTGACGGACTTCGTCGATCAGAGACTTCAGCCTCTCTTCAAACTCGCCGCGGTATTTTGCCCCGGCCAGCATTCCGGCCAGATCCAGTGTCAGCAGACGTGCTCCCAGCATCCTGGGCGGAACATCACCTGCTACGATTCTAAGCGCAAGCCCTTCCACGATCGCGGTTTTCCCTACGCCGGGCTCCCCGATCAGACACGGGTTATTTTTTGTGCGCCGACCCAGAATCTGCATGATCCTCTCCATCTCATCCTCGCGGCCGATGACGGGATCGATCTGTCCCTGCGCAGCGCGCTGTGTCATATCTGTGCTGTATTTAGCCAGGTATTCTCCCGGCTGTCCCTGCGACGCTTTATTCTCCTCGCCAAGCACGTTCTGATAGTACTGCAGATCCGCACCAGTGATGCGGAAGATATCGCGTATGATCGCTTTCAGATTGACATCGAGGGTAATCAGGATCTTGGTCGCTGCACAGTCAACATCGCGCACCAGCGCCAGAAGAAAATGCTCCGTCCCGGTCACATTCATCTGCATGCGGTTCGCCTCGTACACAGCCTCCTCCAGAATAAACTGAAGTCTGGGGCTGTAAGGACGTCTTTTTCTGGCGGAACGCACCTTCTCCTGATGAGCCGAAACCAGCTCCTCGATCAAATCGTGCACTTTTCCCGGAAGCACTTTGTGCGCATGAAGGATCTGTCTGGCAACACCGTTTTCCACAGTTGCCAGCGCCAGCAGCAGATACTCTGTGCCGACACAGGGCTGATGGTCAGCCGCTGCCATTTTTTCCATTTGTTCCAGGACTTCATTTGCCTGGTTTGTAAATTCCTGTTCCCTGATGATCATGTTTAATTCTCTCCATGCGTCAATATCATCTCTTTAATCCACTGAAGAACATCAGTATCAGCACGATAAGCAGGATCAGATTCAAGATGATCCCGCGCTTATTGGGGCTGAAGTCCTTCTTGTTTTCACTGAATCCGATCAGTCCCTGATAGATACCGATACAGCTCAGGATGACGCCGATCAGGCCTAATGCACCGATAAAAGCACCGGCATCTCCGTTCGAATAATAGGCAATTGTAAAAACAGCCACGAAAAGAACTATGCCGATCAGTCCGATCTGGACTGACAGACGCCCATGCGCGGACGGCGGTATCTTAACGTCACCGTGCAAATAGGCCTGCACTTTCTTTTTCCTCTTCCGCTCCTGTCTGCGGGCAGAAAAAGAATGCCGGCCTTTCTCTGTTTTTTTCTTTTTTGATGCCATACCTTACCTCTCCCTGTTCCGGCGCCTGTGCCGAATGACACCGACGCGGTGGGATAGCGCATACAACAAATAACCGATCAATCCGCCAAAGGTATTGAGAAGCAGGTCATCGATATCAAAACAACCCACCTGCGTTACAAACTGCCCCATCTCGACCGCCAGCGAAAGCATAAAGCTTAAAAACACCGTCAGCACCAGACTGCGCGACCTGCTGGCCATCGGGAAGAAAAACCCGAAAGGAATAAAGATCAACACATTGCCGAACAGGTTGGTGAATGACGCCAGAAAACCCAGCTGACCGCGGTATTCCCAAAAACGCCTGATCTCCTGAAACGGAACCAGATTATACTGGTAGCTGCCGCTGCCAGGCTCCCTGCCGTACCGCTCTGAAAAGATCAGAAAATAGACCAGAAAAGCGATATATAAGATAAACAGGATCTTCCCGAATAATCTGTATGTCTGTCGCTGGCGTTTTGTCATAGTTACTTCAGTTCTTCTATAGCTCTCTTGAGGACCGCATCATTCTGAGGATCTGCAAATACATCCTCTTCTCCCTGTTCCACTTCAATATCCGGTGTGATCCCCTTCTTGTGTATGCTGCGTCCGTTCGGTGTGTGATACTCGGACACAGTCAGTTTCAGGCTCGTCCCGTCCTTCAGATCGATGATCTGCTGGACGATTCCCTTTCCGTATGTCGTCTTACCGACAATCTTTCCTGCCTTATAATCCTGCATCGCACCGGCAAAGATCTCGGAAGCGCTGGCGCTGTTGCCGTTGACCAAAACACAGACCGGTTTGTCGTATTTGTGTTCCTCGTCAGAAGTATAGTCTTCCCTCTTACCGTTCTTGTCTTCAGTGTAGACGACCGTACCCTCCGGCAGCATCAGATCCAGCATTTCGCAGACCGTCTCCAGATTGCCTCCGGGATTATCGCGCAGATCAACGATCATGCCGGTTGCTCCGGCATCATTGAGTTTAGTCAGAGACTCCTTGTACTGCTCATAGGTGACATTGTCAAATTCGGACACGTAAATGTATCCGATCTTTCCATCAAGCATCTTTGACTCGACCGTCTGTATCTCCACAACATCGCGGGTCACTGTGATCTCGTTTTCAGCGTATGACCCGTTCTGTTTCTCTCTGTAGATGCTCAGTGTCACCTCGGTTCCCTTTTCCCCGCGGATCCATGAAACCACTTCGTTCAAGTCGATTCCCGCAACATCTTTTCCATCCACTTCATAGATCAGATCATCTTTCTTCAGACCGGCTCTTTCAGCGGGAGAATTTTTGTACACGTTGATGATGTGCACCATCTCTCCGCCTTTTTCTTCCTGAAGAACCGCTCCGATACCACAGTACTCGCCGGTCGTGCGCTCCCGCAGTTCCATCGTTTCTTCCTCGTCATAATAACAGGAATACGGATCCCCGAGCGAAGCGACAAACCCCTCGTAGACACCTTCTTTTTGCTTGTTGTGGTCTATTTCGTCCTCGTAAAGATAATAGTGATCGACCAGATTGCTGATCACACCAAGCTTGCTTTTCGTCTTTTCATCGAGCTCTGCTCCGGTTGCGGCAGCATGCTCAATTCCCTGCGATTTCGCATAGAATCTCTCAAACAGTTTGATACCGCTAAAGACCGCTCCGAAGATCAGACACATAGCGAGGACGCCCACGAGCGTCCCCCTCATAAATGATTTTCTATCCATTATAAAAAGCTCCCCGGGTCTACCGCTGTCCCGTTGACCTCCACCTGGAAGTGGAGATGAACTCCGGTCGAGTACCCCGTTGTACCTGACATACCGATGTTCTGTCCCTTCTTGACTGTCTCACCGGCGTGTACATACAATGCCGCATGATGCATGTATTTCGTCACCAGGCCGTTCCCGTGATTGATGACGACCCAGTTGCCCGCCGAGTTGCTCCACCCGGCAATAATGACCGTTCCGTCTGCCGCAGCGTATGTCGGCATCGACTGGCCGTGACTGGCAAAATCATATCCCTTGTGGAATGAGTGGTCAAAACTTCTGTAGCCAAAGCCACTTGACAGATATGTGCCCGGACAGGGATGTGTAAACTGCCCATGCCCGGTGATCTTGGGTGCGCCGGGATTTCCCCCGGTTGAAGCCTGCCTGTTTTTGGCCGCAGCGGCTGCGGCTGCCGCCGCCTCCTCACGCGCCTTCTTGGCTGCCTCGGCCTGTTTGATCAGCTTGTCGAGTTCAGCGGCGTTGGCTCCGATCTCTTTTTCCAGATCAGCCAGCTGCATTTCCTTTTCGGCAAGCAGCGCCTGCACCTGATCTCTCTGGGCTGTAAGCTGATCCTGCAGCACCTCGAGCGCGGCATACTGCTCTTTGAGCTTTGCCTCCTGGTCCGCGATCTGTCTGACTACCTCTTTATAACTCTCCAGCATCTGTCTGTCATAATCTGACATCTCGCTGGCATACTCGACACGGTTCAGCAGATCCGTGATGCTCTGCGCCTCAAAGAAAGCGGACATCAACGAGAAATCGCCGCACTCATACATATAGCGTATGCGCAGTTTCATGCTGTTGTACTGATCGTTCTCTTTGACTTTGGCAGCGACCAGATCTTCTTCAGCCTTTTTGATCTCCTCCTGTTTGGCGCTGAGTTTCTTCTCAGTATCCGCCATCTGGGCGATCAATGTATTGAGTTGTTCCGAAAGCGCCTGCTTGTCAGCCTGCGTCTGCTTTTTCTTTTCCTTCAGCTCTTTGACTTTCTGCTGTGCCTCCTCGATCGTGGTGGCTGTCACCACAGGACATGAGGCAAACGCCAGAGCAGCGACGAGCAGCAGACACAGACTGCAGCGCCTGAATCTCTCCCCTAACACAGTTAACTCATACTCCCCTTAAACTGATAACTAAGCTCTCAGATGTTTTCTGATCGTCACAAAACTGCCGAGGAAGCCGATGCCGACACCGAGCAGCAGTCCGACCGGAAGAAGCACTCTGTACACTTCAGATACCGGAAGGAAGTCAACCAGATTGTTGAGCAGGCTGAACTTCGTCATGACATAAGCGACAGCTTTGTTATACAGGAAATAGAATAATACCAGCGGAATAACCGCACCGATCAGTCCGATCAGAATACCTTCGATCACGAAAGGCAGTCTGACAAAACCGTCCTTGGCTCCGATGTATTTCATGATCGCAATCTCTTCACTGCGGACATTGACGCCGACTGTGATGGTGCTGCTGATCAGGAAAATAGAAACACCGAGAAGAATCAGCATGATACCGAGAGATCCGTACCAGAGCAGGACGTTGACACTGGAAAGTGTCTTTGCCACAGCATCGGATTTACGGACTTTTCTGACTTGCGGAAGGTTTTCCGCATAGGAGACCAGCTCGTCCTGGCTTTCAACATTTTTCAGATAAACTTCGTAGTTTGCGGATTTGGCCAGCGGGTTGTCGTCTTTAAATCCCTCTGCCAGCTCTTTGTTATCGCCGAAGTATTCCTCCTGGAAACTCTCCCACGCTTCCTCTGCGGAAACATATTTCACTTCGAGCACATCATCTCTCTTTTTGAGATCGGCACCAATCTGATTGATCTCATCCTGAGTCGCATCCTCATTAAAGAAGACTGTGATCGCCACGCCTTCCTCAGCGCTCTTTACGATGTGATTAAAGTTAGCGACAATTGCATAGAACAGACCGAACAGGAAGATCAGAGCTGCCATCGTAGCGATGGAAGCCAGAGAGAACATCTTGTTTCTTCCTATATTTTTGAATCCCTGTCTGATTGAATAAATAAAGGTGCTAAATCTCATCTGTATTCACCCCCCTGTACATCACTGACAATAACGCCCTTGTTGAGGGTGATGACACGCTTATGCATCTCATTGACAATCTCCTGATTATGTGTCACGACCACAACCGTCGTTCCGCGCTCATTTGCCTCTTCAAGCAAATGCATGATTTCCCATGAGTTGCTCGGATCCAGGTTACCTGTCGGCTCGTCGCACAGTAGCAGCGCCGGCTCATTAATCAGCGCACGCGCGATTGCCACTCTCTGCTGCTCTCCACCGGAAAGCTCATTGGGATATGACTTATATTTCTGGGCCAATCCAACCAGAGATAAGGCCGCCGGCACCTTTTTCTTGATGATCTTCGGCTTTGCCTCCGTCACGCGCATGGCGAACGCAACATTAGCATAAATGTCGCGGTCCTCCAGCAGTCTGAACTCCTGAAAGACAACGCCAACCTTACGGCGGTACATGGGAATCTTGCGGTGCTTCATCGTTCCGAGATCCATCCCTGCAACGGAGATCTTTCCGGATGTCGGAATCAGCTCCCTGAGCAGAAGCTTGATGATAGTGGATTTCCCTGATCCACTGTCACCGGTGATGAATACAAACTCGCCGTTGTCGATATCAAATGACAGTTTATCGACCGCGGGAGGTGCTCCTTTGATGTATACTTCGGATACATCGCGGAATTCTATCAGACTCATAGTAAATACCCTCCTTATTAATACTCAGAATCTGTCTTGTGTACTTTTTATTTCCTCTTCCCTGATATACTGGTCTAACATCCAGCTTATCCTGAAGATCGAAGCATCGTTAAAATCTGTTACATCCAGCCCGGACTGACTTTCTATCTTGTCAAACCGGTACCGCAGCGAGTTGGGATGAAAATACAACTGTCTGGATGTCTCTGCGGCATTCATTCTGTTGTTCAGAAAAACTAATACAGCTTTTATAGTGCCGCTGTCAGCATGTTCAAAGAAAGACTGCATCCCTGTTATTCTGACCAGCTCCCTGCACGCGGACATCGGCAGATGGGTAATCATCAGTTCAAATAAAAGCTCGCTGCAAC
>JAFWDW010000126.1 GCA_017515965.1 Lachnospiraceae bacterium | reverse complement strand
GATATAGGATTCGAACCTATACTAACAGAGTCAGAGTCTGCTGTGCTGCCGTTACACCAATCCGCATCAGCAACGCTGTCTACACAGCCATTTCATTATACTATTTTCGAAATAATTGTCAAGGGTGAATTTGCGGGGTTTTATCAAATGGTTTATACTCAATATTAGGAGTTATAGGCAGAATGGCTAAAAATACAAAACAGGAACGTCAAGGTGCGGCACTATTGTTTTTGACGGCGTTTATCTGGGGATCGACGTTTGTCTTGCAACAGACCGGGATGGAGCATGTCGGGCCGCTGACATTCAATTCAGGACGCACAATTTTGGCGGCACTCTTTGTGGGTATATTGTGGATCGTTCTTCAAAAGGCGTCTGGGAAGAGTATTCTCCCGGCGAAAGGACGCGGAACGACCACGCTGGTCGGAGGTTTAGTCTGCGGAGTGTGTCTGGGGCTTGGGATGGGCCTTCAGCAGGTCGGTCTGAAGTTTACGACGGTCGGCAAGACCAGTTTTATTTCCGCGCTTTATATAGTGATCGTACCGTTGCTCAGAATGGCAGCCGGCAAAAAATACCGGAAAGGTATCTGGCTGTGCGTTTTATTGGCACTTGTCGGGCTGTTTTTGCTGACGGTCTCGGGAGATTCGATCATCCGCCTGGGCGATGTGATCGTGTTTATTTCTGCTGTGGTGTTCTCGTTTCATATATTGGTGATCAATCATTTCACAAAGCAGGTGCCCGGTATTCTGCTTTCGTTCCTGCAGATGGCGGTCGCCGCCATGATGTCATTGATCGGCATTCTCGCTTTCAGAGAAGCGCCGACGCTGTCAGGAATCACACATGCCGGAGGAGCGATCCTGTACGCCGGCATCTTAAGCGGCGGTGTGGCGTTTACTTTGCAGATCATCGCGCAGAAGAAAGTGGATCCTGTCGTGGCGTCTCTGATCATGTGTTTTGAAGCTGTGTTTGGAGCTCTGGGCGGAATGGTCGTATTGCACGAACGCCTTTCTGTGCGCGAATGGATCGGATGTGCGCTCATGTTTGCGTCAATCCTGCTGGTACAGTGGATGACAGATGATAGAACCCGGCCGGTTGTATCCGGATAAATAGTTTATCAAAGTGGAGGATAGCGTTATGAAGTACAAAAGAGTATTCTTAATTGTTGTGGATTCACTTGGTATCGGAGCCTCAAAAGATGCAGCTCTCTTTGATGATGTAGGCTCAGATACATTCGGCCATATCGCGGAGAAGATGGAGACCTTTGCCATCCCGAATTTTGTCAAACTCGGCGTGGCAAATCTCAAGAAACTGGACCGCGTGGAGCCGGCAGCAGACCCTCTCGGCTATTATCTGAAGCTTGAGGAGGCGAGTAACGGCAAGGACACGATGACAGGCCACTGGGAGATGATGGGGCTCTATACGGAAAAGCCCTTTATCGCCTTTACGGACACCGGTTTTCCGCAGGAGTTAATGGATGAGCTTGAAAAGCGGACCGGTTATGAATGTGTTGGCAATATTGCCGCCAGCGGCACGCAGATTATCGATGATATGGGTGAGGAAGCCGTGGCAAAGAAGCAGCTGATCGTCTATACATCTGCAGATTCAGTGCTTCAGATTGCTGCAAGCGAGGAGACGATCGGTGTTCCGGAACTCTACCGGTGCTGTGAGATCGCGCGTGAGATTACCATGCGTGAAGACTGGAAGGTCGGACGTGTCATCGCGCGCCCGTTCATCGGGCGTCATGTAGGAGAATTTGAACGGACGAGCAATCGCCATGACTATGCTCTGGCACCTCCGCAGACGACTGTGATCGATGTGCTTGCCGAGAATGGTTTTGCCACTATTTCAATCGGCAAGATCGCCGATATTTTCAATCACCGCAACATCAGTGAGGAGAATCATTCGGATTCATCCGTGCACGGTATGGAGCAGACGATCGAGCATGCGGCGCAGGATTTCACAGGTCTGTGCTTTGTCAATCTGGTCGATTTTGACGCTAAATGGGGCCATCGCCGCAATCCCATCGGTTACGGTGAAGAAATCGAGCGCTTTGATGTCAAGCTCGGCGAACTCCTGCCGCTGCTGAATGATGACGATCTGCTGATCATCACGGCTGACCACGGTAACGATCCGACCTACAAGGGAACTGATCATACCCGTGAGGATGTGCCGCTCGTGATCTATTCTCCGTCACTTAAGGGGAGCGGCTTACTGCCGACACAGCAGAGTTTCAGCGTGATCGGCGCGACGGTCGCAGAGAACTTCGGTGTCAAGATGCCGGAACACTGTATCGGGGAGTCGATCCTGTCATTATTGAAATAAACAAGGGGTTTTTGAGGGGATATGGCCAGAAGAGAAGAGTACCAATCCGAACCGCGGAGCATCAGAGAGAGCGGTAAGGCGTTCAGGCAGGCGCGGCGCGAGGAGCGCCGCGAGATAAAGCGTGCCAGAAAAGCAGCGTCTTACTTTGATTACAATCTGATGATCGGTATTTTCTTCCTGCTTGCCTATGGATTGATTATCCTCTACAGCGCAAGCTCCTATATCGGACAGGTCGAGAACGGCGATGACATGTTCTATTTCAAGTCGCAGGCTGTTTTTGTTGTGATCGGGCTGGTGGCCTGTTTCCTGGTCAGCCGGTTTGATTACCATTTCTTCGGTAAATGCTCTGTACTGATCTTTATCGTCTCGCTCGTCTCAATGGCGCTCGTGCGCACCTCGCTCGGTGTTGAGAGCTTCGGCGCCAGGCGCTGGCTGCAGTTGCCCGGCGGCCATACATTTCAGCCTTCCGAGCTTGCTAAATTCGCTGTGATACTGTTTATATCGCTGTTATTCTCAAAACTGGGTGAGAACGCCTCTTTTGGGCGCTCTGTACCCATCCTTTTCCTGGGGATCGTCCTGGCCGTTTTTGTTTACTATTTCACGGATAATCTAAGCACGGCGATCATTGTTCTCGGGATCTTGTTTTCCATGTATTTTATCATGAGCCGGTCGACCGTCCCATTCATTCTGCTGCTTATGATCGGGCTTGCTTTTGTTGTGTTCGTACACCGCGCCCTGTATGTCTATGTGGAGACGCTGACTGTCGATGATCTGGCAAAAATGCCTTTCCGTATCCGCCGTATTCTGGTCTGGGTGGCACCACAGCTTTTTCCGGATGACGGCGGTATGCAGGTGACGCAGGGGCTGTACGCGGTGGGAGCGGGCGGCTTCTTTGGAAAAGGCCTCGGCAACAGTGCGCAGAAACTGGGGCATATCCCGGAGATCCAGAACGATATGATCTTTGCCGTTGTATGCGAGGAGCTGGGGATCTTTGGCGTCATCCTGATGCTGGCACTGTTCACATTCATTATTTATCGTATGGTCGTGATCGCCCGTAATGCGCCGGATCTTTACGGCGCCCTGATCGTGACCGGTGTCATCGCGCACATCTCCCTCCAGGTGATCCTGAATCTGTCAGTCGTGCTCAATCTGATCCCCACGACAGGCATCTCTCTGCCCTTTTTCAGCTATGGCGGCACATCTATGCTCTTCACACTGGCTGAGATCGGTCTTGTGTTGAGCGTTTCGAAACGTATCAGGCTTAAAGGGCGCGAGGAAGACTTTACAGAGGAAATCATCAGGGAGGAAGACTTCACGGTTGAATATCTGTGATCAATAGCATTTTAGCCAAACGAAAACTGCCACACCGGATCGGTGTGGCAGTTCTTTTGTTGATCTATTCCTTTTATTCTCCGCTGTTTTCGTCAGTCTGTTCAGCTTCGCCTTCAGCAGCCTCGCCTTCGGACGTATCTGTTTCGACAGCCTGATCCTCAGATTTCTCCTCATCAGTATCTTCAGCCTCTTCAGATCCTTGTGCACTCATATCCGAGGCATAGTCGGTAATGGAGGTATAATCGACCTCAGCGGTCTTATGCGGCTTATTATCCATATGTTTCACATAACCCGAATAACCGGCCCACGCAACGATCAGCGCGAGCACAAACAGCGCGATCAGTCCGCGCAGCCATGCCATATGCTTCTCGTGTGCTTCGATCTTTTTGCGGTTCTTTTTGCGTTCTTTATAAGCGTCTACTTTCGCCTGACTCATGGCAAAAACTCCTTTTCACTATAATTACACTTCGCAAGATAATGTATCACATTTCCGTTCGGATTACAAGCCGGGCAGAAAGAAGACTGCCGGGCAAAAGCGATTAATCCAGAGAAGAGCAAAATTCCCCACTTTCCCCCACCTATTGAAAAACAGCTCTGAAAAAGATCTATATATTGTGTCTGAAAAAGGCTAAATATCCATATATTGAAGAAACAAAAAACTTTTCAAAAATGCATAAAAAACCCTTGTAAACCTTGTAAAATCAGTGTAGAATGCAACTAAGATAAAGAAGAGTGTCGGCTTGTGTCAAATTGTGGGAGATAAAATGACACAAGATCGAAAAGTCAGGGAATCATTTCATGTTAGCAGGAGAATATTCACACAATATAGATCCGAAAGGGCGCCTGACCATCCCCTCGAAATTCCGCAAGGTTCTGGGTACAGAATTTATGGTGACAAAGGGGCTGGATAAGTGTCTGTCCATTTATCCGGAATCCGAGTGGAAACGGATGGAGGAGAAGCTGCGTGAGATGTCCCTGACCACGAATCAGGTTGCCAGAAAGTTTATCCGTTTCATGCTTGGCAGCGCAGTCGAAGGCGGGCTTGATAAGCAGGGCCGCATCTTACTGCCGCAGCCGCTGAAGGCTTATGCCGGCCTCGATAAAGAAGTGGTCCTCGTAGGGGTGATGGACCGCATCGAGGTATGGGATAAGGATAAGTGGGAACAGAATCAGGCTCATGACGAACCGAATATCGAGCTGCTCGCCAGCGAGATGGAAGAGATGGGACTGAGCATTTGACAGAGTTCTCACACAAACCCGTTCTGCTCAATGAAACGGTAGACGGACTCATGATAAAACCCGGCGGCGTCTACGCTGACGGTACGCTGGGAGGCGGCGGACACGCTTACGCGGTCTGCGAGAAACTCGGCAACACGGGGAAGTATTTTGGTATAGACAGGGACGATGCGGCGATCAAAGCCGCGACCGCCCGGCTGGCCGGCTTCGGGGAGTTGGTCACGATAGTCAAGGGAAACTACCGTGACATGAAGCCGATACTCAGCCAACACAGAATTAACCTGGTCGATGGGATCATCCTTGATCTGGGTGTTTCCTCCTACCAACTCGACACGCCGGAGCGAGGGTTTTCGTATCGGCACGATGCACCGCTGGATATGCGTATGGATAGCCACCAAAAAATGACAGCAGCGGATGTGGTTAATTCTTATTCGGAGGGGGATCTTTGTCGTGTGATCCGCGATTATGGGGAAGAGCGCTTTGCAAGACAAATTGCAGCGCTAATCGTTAGGGTGCGCGACAAAGACCCAATCCTTTCTACCGGACAACTCGCAGAGTTAGTCAAGGAAGCTATCCCCGCCAAGTACAGGCGCACAGGCGGACATCCGGCCAAACGGACTTTCCAGGCGATCAGGATCGAGACAAATGACGAGCTGAATGCTCTGAGTGAGAGCATCGATGAGATGATCGGACTGCTGAAAGACGGCGGAAGGCTTTGTATCATTACCTTTCATTCGCTGGAAGACCGGATCGTCAAAGCGGCATTCAGGGAGAATGAAAACCCATGTATCTGCCCTCCGGAGTTTCCGGTCTGTGTATGCGGGAGAGTATCTAAGGGGAAAGTCATCACGAAACGGCCGATCGTGCCGACAGAGGAAGAACTGAACGAGAACCCGCGTGCGCAAAGCGCCAAACTGAGAATATTTGAGAGGAAGAGTTCATGAGCGCAGTCAGAAACCAATACATTTACGGCAGTGCAGTCAGACAGCCGTCCTACGAACCGGATTATTATGATGAGCCGATCAGGAGACGTCCGCCTCAGCAGAGGAGACCCAGACCTGCCAACAGACGCGTTCAGCGCAACCGCCGCAAGGCTAAAAGCGTCGGTGCAGGCTATACGCTCTTCCTTTTGGGAACAGCTGTCATTGTGCTGCTTATCTGTGTGAGCTATATTAAAGTCCAGGTCGGTGTAGCCGGACAGAAGGAAAAGATCGGAGATCTGCAGACCGAGCTGACGACGATGCAGGATGAGAATGATACACATTATAATGCGATCATGGATTCTGTAGATCTGGAGGAGATCAGAGAGCGCGCCGAGAATGAGCTGGGCATGAGTCCCGCGACAGCTGATCAGGTGATCAACTACAACGAGAAGAACAACGAATATATGGAACAGTACGGTTCAGAAGGCAAGGAAGCATCACAGGGGAAAGAAGCAGTTGCTTCCGGAAACAACTGATTGATGGCGGTGCTTCTCTATGGCAAGAAGAAAGAGAGCGGCGCGTCCTAACAAGCGTTTCACGCCGAAGATGCAGAGAAAGCTGGCCATGCTCTTTATGGGCATCGGGCTGGCTTTTATTACATTGATCGTCCGCCTGATCGTCATCAATCAGCGCGACGGAGCATCTTATTCACGGATCGTCCTCAACCAACAACAGTACAACAGCCGGACCGTTGATTTTAAACGCGGCGATATTCTGGACCGGAACGGGACAGTGCTTGCGACGAGCCAGCTGGTCTACGATGTGATCCTGGATCCCAAATCGCTTCTTGAGCATCAGGAGAAAGTGGACCCGACGATCGCTTTTTTAAAGGAGATGGCGGAGGTTGAGCCGGAAACAGTAAAGGCGGTACTTTCCACCTCCCCGAATTCGCAGTATAAGGTCATCAAAAAAGGGCTCACCTACGATCAGGCAAAAGAATTTGAGAAAGCCTACAACGATGAGAAGGGACATCCGAATCTGGAAGGACTGCGCCTTGAGGAACGCTATCAGCGTACTTATCCCTACGATACCCTGGCCTGCGATGTCATCGGGTTTGCTTCGGGTGACAACCGCGGGTGCTGCGGCCTGGAGGCATCGTACAACAAGACGCTCAACGGTATAAACGGGCGGACTTTCGGCTACGCAGGCAACGAGATCTCTGATTACATGGTGTCCAAGGACCCTGTGGACGGCTCCAGTATCGTCACAACACTGGATGTCAATCTGCAGAGCATCGTCGAGAAACATATTAAATCATTTAACTCACTGCTTGAGACAGAAGGGGAAGACGGTAAAAAAGCGGGCAGTCTGAATACGGCTGTGATCATCATGAATCCGAACAACGGCGAGATCCTCGCGGAGGCGTCTTACCCGACCTTTAATCTGAATAAACCTGATGATCTGAGCGCCTTCTATACTGAAGAGCAGTTGAAGGAGATGGACGACGAGCAGAAGAATCAGTTTATGAATCAGCTGTGGAATAACTTCTGCGTCTCCGGCACGTATGAACCGGGATCTACTTTTAAGCCGTTTACCGTTGCTGCCGGATTGGAGAGCGGTGCGGTCAAAGGTGATGAAACTTATGAGTGCCTGGGTGCCTTGCAGGTGGATGAACACCTGATCCACTGTCATAACCGGGGCGGACACGGCACATTGAATGTCGAGGAGGCTGTGGCACAGTCCTGCAATGTCAGTCTGATGCATATGGCGGAGGCGATCGGTCCGGAGTATTTCTCGAAGTATCAGCATATCTTCGGGTTTGGAGAATACACCAATATTGATCTGCCCGGCGAAGGAGATACGAGCGGGCTGCTCTATGCTGCCAAGGATATGAAAGCATCTGATCTGGCGACCAACAGTTTCGGGCAGAACTTCAATGTGACCATGACTCAGATGACGGCCGGATTTGCTTCTCTTATCAACGGAGGAAACTATTACAGACCGCATGTGGTCAAAGAGATCCGTGATTCCAATGATAATCTCAGGGAGAGCACGGAACAGATGGTCGAAAAGAAAACCGTTTCCAAAGCGACATCGGATAAGATCCGCGAATACACGGAGGCGGTGGTCGAATACGGAACCGGCACCAACGCGCAGATCGAGGGATATTCGATTGGCGGCAAGACCGGTACAGCGGAGAAACTTCCCCGCGGCAAAGGAAACTATATTATTTCTTTCATTGGATATGCACCGATTGACAATCCGCAAGTCCTGATATATGTTTTGATAGATGAACCGAATGTAGGCAGCCAGGAGAACTCCGCATTGGTTACCGGCCTGGCGCATGATATCATGGAGGAAGCGTTTCCTTACCTGAATATCGAAAAGAGTGATTCATAACAGTTGTGAGATGAAAGGGGAAAGCACGTGCAGCATTACGGATTATTTGTAGTTCTTCCGCTGATCGGGGGCGTTGCGATCAGCCTGATTGCAGGATACTTTCTTGTCCCGCTGCTGACCAGACTTAAAATGGGACAGACGGAACGCGTTGAAGGCGTTAAGGCGCACCTTGAAAAAGCCGGGACCCCGACGATGGGCGGCCTGATCTTTCTGGCATCGATCCTGATCATCGGCTTACTCTACATTCCGGCACAGCCGGGCAATATTCCGATCCTGTGGATGACATTCGGCTTTGCGGCGATCGGGTTTATCGACGATTATCTGAAAGTTGTACTGAAGAGATCCGACGGTCTGATCGCATGGCAGAAGCTGATCCTTCAGTTTATAGTCACCTTGGTCTTTGCCCTTTATCTGACAAAGGTGGCGCATATCTCACTGGATATGATGGTTCCCTTTACGAACGGTAAATTCCTTCACATCGGTATTCTGGCGATTCCGTTGTTGTTCTTTGCCGTTCTCGGAACAGTTAACGGGACGAATTTTACGGACGGTCTCGACGGCCTCGCCTCCTCGGTGACGATCGTCGTGGTGCTGTTCTTTGCGCTTGCATCCATAGCACATTTCAAGATGGTTGATCCGCTTTCGTTCGGCATGATCGGAGGCTTGATGGGATTCCTGTACTACAATTCATTCCCTGCAAAAATCTTCATGGGTGATACCGGGTCCCTGGCACTGGGCGGATATGTTGTGGCCAAGGCATATATGAGCCAGATGCCGCTTTTTATCCTGATCGTCGGATTGATCTATCTGATCGAGGTCGTCTCGGTCATTATACAGGTCGGGTATTTTAAAAAGACGGGCGGAAAGCGATTCTTTAAGATGGCTCCGATCCATCATCATTTTGAGTTGTGCGGTTGGTCTGAGACACGTATTGTGACCGTCTTTACGATCATTACCGCGCTGCTGAGCACCTTGGCACTGACCGGACTGGTCAGATGATTCAATAGTAAACAGGAAAGAGGATAAGGTATGCTGCAAGACAAGCATGTATTGGTGCTGGGAGCAGGAAGAAGCGGTCTGGGAGCCGCAAAACTTCTGACAGATCATCAGGCACAGGTGACGATTCTGGATTCGAATAAGAATCTGGATCAGGCATCTGTGCTGGCGCATTTTTCGGATGCGGAACAAGACCGGATCAGGATCGCAGTCGGTGATCTGACTGATGAGCTGCTTGATTGGGCTGAACTGGCGATACTCTCACCGGGCATCCCGATCGATCATGAGTGGGTGACGACCTGCGGGAAAGCGGATATTCCGGTATGGGGTGAAGTTGAACTGGCTTCACGCCTGAGCAGGGGAGACATTCTGGCCATCACCGGCACAAACGGAAAGACGACAACTACAACGCTCCTGGGGCAGATGATGCAGGATGCCGGCAAGGAGACGTTTGTGGTCGGTAATATCGGTACAGCTTTCACGGAAACCGCTGATGCCACAACGGATCAGAGCGTGATCGTGGCGGAGATCAGCAGTTTTCAGTTGGAGAGCGCTCCGACATTTCATCCGGTCGTCAGCAGTATCCTCAATATCACGCCGGATCATCTGAACCGGCATTATACGATGGAAAACTATGCGGCGGTCAAAGAGCGCATTGCAGCCAATCAGACAGCGCAGGAAGCCTGCGTGCTCAATTATGAGGACCCGATACTGCGCGCGTTTGGCGGCCAAACAGGAGCCAAAGTGCTGTGGTTTTCGAGTGAGCACGTTTTGGAAGAGGGGATCTGGCTCGAAGATAACCGGATCACCTATCGCATCGATGGTTTATCCGGCCGGATCTGCCATGTCGATGAACTGCAGATTCTCGGTGTGCACAATTATGAGAATGTGATGGCGGCCTGCGCGATGGCGCTTGCTTATGGCGTTGATCCGGCATCGGTCCGCAAGAGCGTTCTGGCCTTTAAAGGCGTGGCTCACCGCATCGAATATGTCTGCGAGAGAGACGGTGTGGTATACTATAATGACTCAAAGGGAACCAATCCCGACGCGTCGATCAGGGCGATCAAGGCGATGAGACGCCCGACACTGCTCATCGGCGGCGGATATGACAAGGGTTCTGACTATAAACCATGGATCGAGGCGTTTGACGGGAAGGTCAAAGAATTCATCCTGATCGGCGCGACACGCGAGGCGATCCGCGATGATGCGCTTGCCTGCGGATTTGACGCGGACAGGATCGTGCTGCTGGATACATTTGAGGAAGCAGTTGCGCGGTGCATAGCAGATGCCGAGGAGGGCGATGCAGTCCTTCTTTCTCCGGCCTGCGCAAGCTGGGGCATGTTTGACAACTATGAGCAGCGCGGCGATGTGTTCAAGGAACTGGTACGCGGCTGATAAGAGCGAGGATAGTTGATTGGCACGCAGAAGACGATACAATCTGGAAGAAGACATAGGGATCTCCGAAGAGCAGCTCAGGCAGAATCTGCAGTTGCTGCCGCAGCAGGCACGGCCTTCGAAGGGATATCGTGTGCTGCATGGTATCAATGTCTTTCTGCGCATTGTGATCCTGATCCTCATTCTCATTCTGCTGTTCAGAATCCAGAAGACGGATGTTCAGGGGAATGAAAACATTACCGATGAGCAGATCATGACGTGGATCGGAGAGGACAAGAAAGCCCTGAACTCGCTCTATGCCATATACAAATACAATGTCAGGCAGGAGGAACTCAATCCTGCGATCGCCCGCACCCGGCTTTCGTTTCGTCTCCCCTGGTATGTCAAGATCAAAGTCACGGAATTCCCCGCTGTCGGTATGGTGGAGAACGAAGGAGGCAGCTACACATTTAACGGAGACGGCCTGATCATCGCCAACAGCCAGGTGGATGACTACGGAACGCTTATTTCAGGTGTGAAGCCAACGGTTACGACACCTTTTCAGAAAATCGAATTTGAAGATCCCGGCATGACAGATCAGATCTTGAGCATGATCAATTCGCTGGACCGCAACATGATGGAGCCTGACGAAATGATATGGCTGGGAGATGAGGACGGCTGGCAGCTGCGCTTTGGCTCGACCTGGGCAAATCTGGGCACGTCGGTTCCCGAAGAGAAGATTCAGGAGCTGGCTGCGCTCTACACGGAAGTTAAAAACCGTGAGGGGATCATTCATCTGGAGTATTATGAGCCGGGCGATGAAATCGTACGCTTCGAGCAGGGACTGCCCGAAGAAGACTACGATGAAGAAGATGATACATACTGAGATAACGCAACTATTAGAATTTTATCGAAATTTTTTTATTGACTAGTTGCGCAACCCTCAGTAATATGGTATTATATTTCATGATATTGTTTAACTGGGAGTTCTATGTGAATAATTAATAAGGATAAGGAGGATGGAACCTTGTTAGAAATCAAAACAAGCGATTCAGAGGCGGCTGCGAAGATTATAGTCGTCGGTATCGGCGGAGGCGGCAACAATGCTGTCAACCGCATGATCGAAGAGCAGATTGCAGGAGTGGAGTTTATCGGTGTCAATACAGATAAACAGGCATTGCAGCTTTGCAAGGCTCCGACTCTGGTGCAGATCGGTGAGAAACTGACAAAAGGCCTTGGCGCCGGAGCACAGCCGGACGTTGGCAAGAAAGCGGCAGAAGAGAGCAGCGAAGAGATCGCAGCTGCGATCAAGGGTGCTGATATGGTCTTTGTCACCTGTGGTATGGGCGGCGGCACCGGCACCGGTGCGACACCGGTCGTTGCCAAGCTTGCCCGTGAGATGGGTGCACTGACAGTCGGCGTTGTGACAAAGCCTTTCTGTTTTGAGTCAAAGGCCAGGATGAACAATGCGATTGCCGGTATTGAGCGTCTGCAGGAGACAGTTGACACACTGATCGTTATTCCGAATGACAAGCTTCTCGAGGTCGTTGACCGTCGTACAACGATGCCGGAAGCTCTGAAGAAGGCCGACGAAGTGCTTCAGCAAGGTATTCAGGGTATCACAGACCTGATCAATGTACCGTCGCTGATCAACCTCGACTTCGCGGATATCCAGACCGTCATGATCGACAAGGGCATTGCCCACATCGGTATCGGTCAGGGCAAGGGCGACGACAAGGCACTCGAGGCCGTCAAGGAAGCTGTTGCTTCTCCGTTGCTTGACACAACGATCAGCGGAGCATCACATGTCATCATCAATATCTCCGGTGACATCACCCTCGTTGACGCGAGCGATGCTGCTGAGTATGTACAGGATCTGGCTGGTGAGGATGCCAACATCATCTTCGGTGCTATGTATGATGATACCAAGCCTGATGAGGCGACCATCACGGTTATCGCCACAGGCCTGCGCAGCCCGGAAGAGCAGAAGAATTCTCCGCTCAGAAAGAGACTGGAGAGAGAGCACAGAATGCGCCGTGAAGGCGAGCAGGAAGCCGCAGCCGCTGCAGCAGCAGAAGGCGCTCCCGCCGCTCCGGCACAACCGGCTGCTCCGTCTATTTCTCCGAAGCTTAGCCAGCCGTCAGGCGTGCCGACCAGCAATGTCCAAGAAACACAGATCAAGATCCCGGATTTCTTTAAGAAAGGCTGATCCGCACGATAATATGCTTAACCAGGAGCTTCCCGCTTGGGAAGCTCCTTTTTTGTTATTTAATTCCACATGATGATATGCATATCATCATGTGGCTCAATTAATGAAAAGGTCGCTGCCCCGGCAGGATGCGTGGGGCAGCGGCCCCTTCAATAATTGAACCATATTTACTTGAAGTTGCGGGGCTCACATCGTACAATATAAATGGATGAAAACGTCTTGATACAGGGAGGAGAAAAGCAATGAAACTGACCTTTATCGGAGCGGATCATGAAGTGACCGGCAGCTGTCATATGCTCACTGTCGGTGACAAGAATATCATCGTCGACTGCGGCATGGAACAGGGACCTGATTACTATGTCAATCAGCAGATTCCGGTCAAACCGTCTGACATCGATGCGATTCTCGTAACACACGCGCATATTGATCATACGGGTCTGATCCCGCTGCTGGTTAAGAACGGGTTTAAGGGACCGATTTATTCGACTGCCGCGACGGCTCAGCTCTGCAAGATCATGCTGCAGGATTCTGCGCATATACAGGAGTTTGAGGCCGAGTGGAAGAACCGCAAAGCAAGGCGCGCCGGCAATCCGGAAGTGGAGCCGATGTATACGGTGCAGGATGCGCTGGATGCGGCAGAACTGTTTATTCCCTGTGCCTACAGTACTAAGGTCGATGTCTGTGCAGGCATCCAGGCGCGCTTTACGGATGTCGGGCATCTGCTCGGTTCGGCCTGCATCGAAGTGTGGGCGACAGAGGGGAATACCACGAAAAAGGTTCTTTTCTCGGGTGATGTCGGCAATACTGATCAGCCCATTTTAAAAGATCCTCAGACAGTGGATGAGGCTGATTATGTTCTGATCGAATCCACCTATGGAGATCGCGAGCACGAAGCTGAGAAGCCGGATTATGTTGGTGATTTCACGGCGATTCTGCGCGACACATTTTTACGGGGAGGAAATGTTGTTGTACCCTCCTTTGCAGTCGGGCGCACACAGGAACTGCTGTATTTCATTCGTGAG
>JAFWDW010000125.1 GCA_017515965.1 Lachnospiraceae bacterium | reverse complement strand
TCGGTGCTATCATGTCCTCAGCTGATACAGCTCTGTTTGCTCCGGCAACGATCATCGCGAACGATATTATCCGTCCGCTGTCCCACAGAGCTGGCAAGGTTATTGATGACAAGAGGATGATCACCATCGTTCGTATTTGCGTTATCGCTCTTGGTATCATCGCAACCCTGTTCGGTACATTTACAGAGTCTGTCTACACACTGGAGGTTATCGGCTTCACCGTACAGATCGTTCTGTTCTTCCCGTTGCTGCTTGCGCTCTACTGGAAGCATGCAAACCGTACAGGCGCTATCGCCGGCATGATCTTTGGTATTCTGTGGTGCGTCGTTATGATGATCTCCCAGGGTACTGTTGAGCCGGGTCCGTACTATGCACTGGCACTTGGACCGATGATCTTTGGTCTGATTATCCAGGTCATCGTCTCCTTCGCAACTGCTAAGAAGGATCCGCCGGTTCCGCTTATGGCACGTGACGGTTCCGTCCTTAAGTGGCCGGAGTTAGGCGAGAACAAGTTCTATGTCGAGTAAGACTTCACTTAAGTCTGAAATACATGAATCACAAAACACCGCAGGCATTTGGCCTGCGGTGTTTTTCTGTATCCGGGTTTGTACTTCTGCTTACAATAAACCTTTCTTTTTTAGTTGACATGAAGTGCACTTCACATATTATAATTTTAATGGTATCCTACAGCTAAAATCTGCGGTTGACGAGCCGTTTTGTTGATGCTGCGGAACCGGTTACAAATGAATAGCATATTGGTGGACGAGCCTTCCTGACAGCATTCAAGTTGATTTCGAATGCTTCGGAAGGCTTTTTATATGCAACTAAAGTGTGAGCTGTAAAACATATGAAAGGAGCACTCGTAAATTGGAAGCTAAAATGAGATTTGCAAGAAAGACGCTGCACATCAATGGCGCGGACAGAACGTTCATCTACAATCCTGCAAAGGATTCTCTGGCTGATGTTCTCCGTCGTCTCGGCTTGACCGGTGCGAAGATTGGCTGTAACAAGGGTATCTGCGGAGCCTGCTCTGTGATCCTGAACGGCGAAGTTGTTCGTTCCTGTGTCAAGAAGGTTAATAAGATTGATGATTATGCAGACGTGCTGACAATCGAGGGTATCGGCAATCCGCTGAATCCGCATCCGATCCAGTGGGCATTTGCCAATTACGGCGCAATCCAGTGTGGTTTCTGTACACCGGGATTTGTTGTTTCTGCTTATGCACTGCTTCAGAAGAATAATGATCCGACCCGCGAGGAAGTCCGCGATTGGTTCCAGGCGCATCACAATGTCTGCCGCTGCACAGGCTATAAGCAGATTACTGATGCAGTCATGGCGGCTGCCAAGATCGTCCGCGGCGACGCCACGATCGAAGAGATGAAGCGCTATGACGAGAACGATCCTGATCTCTACGGCAAACCGGTCGTTCGTCCGTACGCACTTGCCAAGGCCTGTGGTGTTGTGGACTACGGCGATGATGTCGAGCTGAAGATGCCGGCAGAGACTCTGCATGTGGCACTCGTCCAGCCGAAGATCACGCATCACGCGAAGATCAAGAACATTGACTTCTCCGAAGGCGAGAAAGTTCCGGGCTTCGTGAAGTTTGTCACTTACAAAGATTGCCAGGGAACAAACAGACTGGATCCGTTCATTCCGCACGCCCGCTGCACCTGTCAGGAAGCAACCAACTTCATTCTCTGTGAAGATAAGATCGGCTACTACGGTGATGTCGTAGCGCTGGCCGTTGCCGATACCAAGGATCACGCCCGCGAAGCTGCGTCTAAGGTCAAGGTGGAGATCGAGGAGCTTCCGGCTTATCTCGACTTCCCGTCTGCAGCAGCCAAGGACGCGATGCGTATCATCGAAGATACAGACAATGTCTTCTGCCTGCAGCCCGTACACAAGGGAGATTCCTGGAATGTGCCAAAGATGATCGATGAGGCTGAGTACAGCGTCGAGGGTAGTTTCTATTCATCCCGCGAGCCGCATCTGTCTATCGAAGGCGACACGATCCAGACTTACTATGACGAAGATGACACCATCTGCGTCCAGTGCAAGAGCCAGGGTCTGTACGGTAATATGTACAATGTCTCTGTTATCACCGGTCAGCCGCTTGAAAAGCTGCGCATGATCATGAATCCGACCGGCGCATCCTTCGGTTGGTCCATGTGGCCCGGCGATTACGCACTCTGCGTGATGGCGACGATGGCAACCGGCATGCCGTGTGCCCTGTCCATGACATGGGAGGAGCATCAGGCATATTCCGGCAAGCGTTGCCCGGCTCACACCAATGCCCGTCTGGCCGCTGACAAGGATGGCAAGTTCATTGCCACCGAGTTTGAATGCGGTCTTGACCACGGACGCATCTGGGATCTGGGCGATGACCTGACGACCCGTCCGGCCCGCTTTATGCTGTTCCCGTACTATGTCCCGAATGCACTCGGTATGTGTAAGGTCGCGAACACGAACCACAGCTTTGGTATTGCATACCGCGGTTACGGCTCGCCGCAGATCTACACAGCCGGTGAAGCGCTGGTGGATATGATGGCAGAGAAGATCGGCATGGATCCCTTTGAGATCAGATGGCGCAACATCGCCCGCGAGGGTGACACCAATATCAACAGCTTCCCGTACAAGCATTATCCGATGGAAGAGATGATGAAGGTCATGAAGCCCATCTATGACAAGGCTGTTGAGGATGCCAAGAAGTATGATACACCTGAGAAGCGCCGCGGCGTCGGCCTTGCATGGGGTGGCTATAATGTCACAGAGGGACCGTTCGACGCTTGCGAAGTTAAGGTCGGATTTAACCCGGACGGCACATTTACCAAGTATGACACCTGGCAGGAGCTGGGACAGGGCGGCGATATCGGATCCCTGACTGTCACATATGAGGCTCTGAAGCCCTACGGCGTGAAATGGGATCAGATCAAACTTGTCCAGAACGACACAGGACTGGCTCCCGACCATGGCTTCTCCGCTTCCTCACGTTCACACTTCATGAATGGTCAGGCGACCAAGAAGGCTGTTGACGCACTCTTCGAGGCACGCAAGAAGGAAGACGGCACATACATGACCTATGATGAGATGGTTGAAGCGGGTATCCCGACAGAGTACAACGGCACCTTCGCAACCGAAGAGTATGGCAATCTGTCCTACCTTGATCCGAATACCGGACAGGGCGATCCGACTCCGTCCTACACCTATGGTCTGTTCTGCGCTGAGGTCGAAGTTGATACAGCAACCGGCAAGGCAACCTGCATCGGCTTCCACAGTGTGGATGATGTCGGTAACATCGGCAACCTTGATGCTGTTAACAGCCAGGCATACGGCGGACTGGCACATACGATCTCCTTCGCTCTGACGGAGAACTATGATGATGTCAAGAAGCACGCCAATATGATCGGTGCCGGCGTTGACCAGATCAAGGATATTCCGGACAACTTCACCCTGCACCACATGGATCACCCGAGAGAGGAAGGTCCGTGGGGTTCCTCCGGAGCATCCGAGGCGTTCCAGTCTTCAGGACATATGGCTGTCATCAATGCGATTAACAACGCTTGCGGTGTCCGTATTTATGAGCTGCCTGCAACCAAGGATAAGATCAAGGCCGGCCTTGACAAGCTTGCCGCAGGCGAGAAGATTACACCGCCTGAGAAGTATGATCTGGGTTATTTCTGGGCAGAACTTGAGTACTGCAGAGACAACCCGAAAGAGAATGAGTAAACCGTAAAGGTTAATCAGTCAGCAAGGGCTGTCGCCATTTAGGCGGCAGCCCTTTGCCGGTACGTCAACGAGGATAGAATTGTCTTTGTGAATATGATAAAATAGTTGAGAACGAGATAAGTAGAATCAAGGAGTTTGTATGATTTATCTGGATTATGCAGCGACATCCGGCAGGAAGCCCGAGGCAGTTTACGAGGCCTCTGACCGCGTTATGCGCGCGGTTTCCGGCAATCCGGGAAGATCCGGTCATAAGATTTCACTGGAGGCCGGCGCGATTGTCGCCGAGGCACGGCTGCTGTGCAGCAGGCTTTTTCATGCGCCGGCCAGCGAGACGATCGCCTTCGGAGTCAATGCGACGGAGGCGTTAAATCTCGGTATTCTCGGCATCGTCGAGAAAGGCGATCATGTCATCACCTCATCGCTTGAGCATAATTCTGTGGCACGCCCTCTTGAGCACTTAAAGGATGAGGGCGTTGAGGTTACGAAGATCAGGGCAGACCTGGAAAAGGGCGTCGATCCGGATGCAGTCGAAGCTGCGATCAAAGACAATACGAAACTCGTTGTGATGACACATATCTCAAATGTTACCGGCACAGTCAATGACATTGGCGCGATCGGAGATGTCTGCCGCCGTCACGGGGTGATATTCCTTGTCGATGCGGCTCAGTCAGCCGGTGTGCGGTCTATTGATGTGCAGGCAATGAAGATTGATATGCTGGCTTTCCCGGGGCATAAATGTCTTTACGGCCCGCAGGGCACAGGCGGGCTCTATATCAGCCCGGAAGTCGATCTGAGACCACTGCTTACAGGAGGTACCGGAACGCAGTCCGAGCTCCTGCACCAGCCGGTATCCCGGCCGGAGCGCTATGAGAGCGGAACCCTTAATGTTCCCGGATTAGCGGGATTGGCAAAGGGCATCGATTATATCTTGAAGACAGGTGTCGATGCGATTGAGGAGAAAGAGCACGAGCTGATGACCCGGCTGATCGGCGGTATCAGACAGTATGACAATGTTGTAATCTGGGGTCCGCAGACAGATGAGAACCGTGCTGCCGTTCTGTCGATTACGATCGACGGCTATGAACCGCAGGATATCTCAATTTATTTGGATCAGATTTTTAATATCGCGGTCAGAAGCGGTCTGCACTGCGCCCCGTACGCGCATGAAACACTCGGGACTCTGGATAAGGGCGGGACTGTGCGTATCAGCCCGGGGTATTTTACGACAGAGGAAGAGATCGATGCCTGTATCGAGGCAATCGGTATTATCAGCAGAGGAGAGGTCTGATGGCAGTTACATCGTCCCGGTACGGGCGGCAGGAGATCTTTTACGGGATCGGACCTGAAGGCCAGAAAAAACTAAAGAAAGGCCGCGTGGCCATTGTCGAGATGTCGGCGATCGGCACAGCGGTTGCTAATAATCTGGCCCGCGCCGGAGTCGGCTTTCTCCGTTTGATTGACGGAGATTATATCGATGTCTCTGAATTGCAGAGGCAGAGCCTTTTTACCGAGGAAGACGCGCATGAAGAGCGCGTTAAAGCGGTGGCGCTGCAGGAGTATCTGCAGAAGGTCAACAGCGAAGTGACGGTTGAGGCGGAGGTTACCATGCTTGACGGCGGTAATGTCGATTCGCTTTTTGAAGATGTCGATGTCATCGTCGATGCCAGTGACAGTTTTGAGACGCGCCTTCTGATCAACGAGGCATGTCATGCGTTGAAAAAACCGTGGGTCTATGGAGGAGCGCTGGCGGCATCCGGTATGGTCAAAGCGTTTATGCCGGGCGGGGAGGAACCCTGTTTCCGCTGTTTTATCGGTGACGAAGAATACGTCCCGGGCGAGCAGCCAACCTGTGCGACGGAAGGCGTGCTCTGTTCGACCACTTCCACGATTGCCGCTCTTCAGTGCGCCGAAGTGCTCAAGATTCTGACCGGTTCCGATATGGTCAACAAGAATCTGATCTCTTTTGACCTCTGGGATAACAGCTTTGAGTATTTTGAAGTAGAAAAGGATCCGGAATGCCCGGTATGTCGTGGAGAGTACAAATACTACGGCAAGGTTTCAGGCTCACACACGGTCAGTATGTGCGGCAAAGATTCCATGCAGATCATCCCGTCTGTTGAGGGCGAAGTGGATTTTGAGAAATACGCCAGGGTGCTTGAGCATCAGGGTAAAGTTAAATACACTAAGTATACCCTGGATTTTGATGACGGAGATGTCCAGATCAAGTTGTTTAAAACAGGCCGTGCGATTATCAAGCATGTCAGTGACGAAAAGAGAGCACGTGCCGTGTATGCAGAGTATATCGGATTATAACGGGAAGGAGGAGCGTTT
>JAFWDW010000124.1 GCA_017515965.1 Lachnospiraceae bacterium | reverse complement strand
GACTTTTCACCGCATTATCGCAAACTTTATGATTCAGGGCGGTGATCCGAAAGGAACCGGCATGGGTGGCTCCGGAAAAAATATCAAAGGCGAATTCAGATCAAACGGCGTGGATAATCCGCTGAAGCACAACCGCGGCGTGATTTCGATGGCACGTTCCAGGGTGCCCAATTCCGCAAGTTCCCAGTTCTTTATCTGCCATGCGGATTCTCCGTGGCTTGACGGAGAATATGCGGCATTCGGCTGTGTGACCGACGGCATCGAAGTGGTTGACGCCATCTGCGATCAGGTGCAGCCTATCGACGGTAACGGTACGGTGCGCCGCGCACAGCAGCCGGTCATGGAATCGGTTACCATTATTGAAGAGTAAAAAGGAACTGCATTTGAGAAAACTGTGGTTCGTATAGTATAATACTAGGGATGTGAATTGGTTGCGAGTTGTTATTCATTGAAACAAAAGAAGGAGGTACGGGCATGAGCAAATATGCAGGTACACAGACAGAGAAAAACTTAGAGGCAGCTTTTGCGGGCGAGTCTCAGGCAAGAAATAAATACACGTATTTCGCATCTGCGGCAAAGAAGGAAGGCTATCAGCAGATTGCGGCGCTGTTTGAGAAGACAGCGGCCAATGAGAAAGAGCATGCTAAGATGTGGTTTAAGGAGCTCGAGGGCATTGGTGATACAGCGGCCAACCTGGCTGATGCAGCTGCCGGTGAGAACTATGAGTGGACTGATATGTACGCCGGCTTTGCCAAGACGGCTGACGAAGAAGGATTTCCCGAACTGGCAGAGAAATTCCGTCTGGTAGCGGCTATTGAAAAGCATCACGAGGAGAGATATCGTGCGCTTTTGAAGAACATCGAGACTGCTTCAGTTTTCGAGAAGAGTGAAGTCAAAGTGTGGGAGTGCCGCAATTGCGGACACATCGTCGTTGGCACCAAGGCTCCGGAAGTCTGCCCGACCTGCGCGCATCCGCAGAGCTTTTTCGAGATTCACGCAGAAAATTATTAATCAGAATAGATTTAAAGTACCTGCCGGGCAGAAGTGTCCGGCAGGCTTTTTTACACATGAAAACAGCCCGTACTTCAGAAAACTAAAGGTACGGGCTGTTTCCATATATGGAGTAGTCAGTTATTTACTTCATAAGACGCTGTTTGCCTTCTGCCTCGAGGCGTTTCAGGATTGCCACCGGATCAGCAAACTTAGCAAGGAAGATCATAGCCGCGATGATATACGGCTTGTTGGAAGCTTCCTTGTACATCTCATCACGATGACGATCGAAGACATCGGCTGTCACTTCGCCGTGCTCGCAGGAGATGCCCTGGATGTCGGCGGGAAGCGGATGCATGTAGAGCGTGTCGAGACCGTTCTTGGTGATCTTCATCAGATCTTCGTCGACGACCCAATCCATATGCTCTGCATTCTGCTTCAGCAGTTCCTTCTCGAGTGCATCGATACCTGCCTGATCGCCCTTGCCATAGAGGTCGGTTCTGATCTCCATAGCCTTGAACGGAGCCCAGCTCTTCGGATAGACGATATCGGCATCCTTGAAAGCTTCCTTCATATCGTTGGTGATCGTGAAGCTGCCGCCTGACTCAGCTGCCTGTTTCTTGGCAACGTCAACAACATCACCCATTACCTCATAGCCTTCCGGATGAGCGAGAACGACATCCATGCCCATGCGTGAGCAAATGCCGATGATGCCCTGTGGGACGGAGAGCGGTTTGCCATAGGACGGTGAATATGCCCAGCTCATGGCGATCTTCTTGCCTTTCAGATTCTCCAGGCCCCCGAACTCATGGATCATATGGAGGGAGTCAGCCAGCGCCTGTGTCGGGTGGTCGATATCGCACTGCAGGTTGACAAGTGTCGGCTTCTGCTCGAGCTCGCCATCCTCAAATGCCTGTGTGACTGAATCGACAACTGTGTGCATATAAGCATTGCCCTTGCCGATATACATATCATCACGGATACCGATGACATCAGCCATGAAGGAGATCATGGTCGCTGTCTCACGAACTGTCTCGCCGTGAGCAACCTGAGATTTCTTCTCATCCAGATCCTGAACAGCCAGACCCAGAAGGTTACAAGCTGAGGAGAATGAGAAACGGGTACGCGTGGAGTTGTCGCGGAAGAGCGAAATGCCCAGACCCGAGTCAAATACGCGGGTGGAGATATTCTGCTCGCGCAGGCAGCGCAGCGCATCTGCGACAGTCCAGACTGCCTTGATCTCATCGGGGGTCTTCTCCCAGGTCAGGAAGAAATCTCCCTCATACATATTTTTGAAATCAAGTTTGTTTAAAATGTCGATGTAATCCTGCAGATTCTTAGCCATTAGCTTTCCTTCCTTTCCTTATGTGCTGGTTTCAGACTTTCGCCACATACGCTGTGGGCAGGCCTGCATAAACAGCTGCGCAGCGCACGAGGTCAATTTTCCATGTCTTTTCATTCGGTGCATGTGCCTGGCTCTCAGCGCCGGGGCCGAAGCCGATGCACTTGACGCCGTTGCGTCCCATGATGGCAACACCGTTTGTCGAGAATGTCCACTTGTCGATCAGCGGACGCTCCTGACGTTCCGGTTTTGTCTCGGAGATGCCCATACGCTCGCCGCCGTACAGACCCTCGTGGACTTCCTTCATAGCCTGGCAGATCGGATCGGATTCATCGATCCACCATGTCGGGAAGTAGCACTCGATCTCATAGACGCAGCCGGTCCATGACGGACGGTCATAGTTGTACATGGAGACGACGACATCATCCTTGTACTTCTGGCATGCCGGAAGCTGACGGATCTCCTCAAGGCAGCTCTCCCAAGTCTCGCCTGCTGTCATACGGCGGTCAAGAGAAACCGCGCAGGAATCAGCAACCGCGCAGCGGCTCGGCGATGTGTAGAAGATCTGTGAGCAGGTGACAGTACCGCGGCCAAGGAATCTGGCTGCTTCCCAATCCTTGTTGTACTTCTCATCGAGCATCTTGACGAGGCCTTTGATCTCTGTGTCATCAGCTGCATCATTCTCGTTCAGTGCGCGCACATCCTGCAGAATGTCAGCCATCTTGTAGATCGCGTTGTCACCGCGCTCCGGAGCAGAACCGTGGCAGGAGACGCCCTTGACATCGATACGGATCTCCATGCGGCCTCTGTGTCCGCGATAGATACCGCCGTCTGTCGGCTCGGTGGAGACGACAAACTCCGGACGAACCTTGTCTTCTCTGATGATGTACTGCCAGCACAGACCGTCGCAGTCCTCTTCCTGAACAGAACCGACAACCATGATCTTGACATCATCCGGAATCAGATCCAGATCTTTCATGATTCTGGCACCATAGACTGCGGAGACGATACCGCCGAGCTGATCGCTTGTGCCGCGGCCGCCGATCTCAGTGTCGTTCTCATAGCCGTCATACGGATCAAATTCCCAGTTGTTCTTTAAGCCGATGCCGACTGTGTCAATGTGAGCGTCATAGGCGATAATACGGGAACCTGTTCCCATGTAACCAATAACATTACCTTCCGGATCGATCACGACTTCATCAAAGTCGAGTTTCTTCATCTCCGCGGCGATCGTCTCGACATGAGCCTTCTCGTCGGAGCTCTCACCGGGGTTTGCTACGATCGCACGCAAGAACGCGGTCATATCCTTTCCATAACCTTCGGCAGCTTTCTGAATCTTCTCATAATCCATTCCCATGTGAAAATCTCCTTTCCTGACTACTTATTTGTTGATATCTACATAACTGTACAAAGTGTATTTCGAAATGCCAAAGTACTTGGCGACTTTGTCGCCTGATTTCGTGATGAGGAAAGCACCGGCGTCATTCAGGAACTGAATGGCTTTGATCTTATCCTCTTTTGTCATGGCGCGCACCGGAACACCGACCAGTTCAACAGAGCGGTCGATCAGCTCATCGAGCAGGTTGTTAACATCGCCTGTCAGCGGTCTGGGTGAGTGTTCGTCTCCGTCATTGCAAGCCACAAAACTGCTCAGTGCTTTAGAAAAAGTCTGAAGATTTGTGATGTCATAATTGATGGCGAAGATATAGCAGATTTTGCCTTCAGCATTGCGGATGAAAATAGTACTGCTCTTTAAAATGCGCCCGTTATTTGTGTGAAGAAGATAGGCAAGATGATCGGGCAGATCGGAGTCGGTTTTCTTCGCAAAGACATCGAGCACAAGCTGGGAAGGACCATCACCGACACTTCTTCCGGAGACATCTCCGTTCTCAATGTGCACGATTGAGTGTTCAATCGCGTTACCGGTAAGATCATGGATGACGATTTCACAGTGCTCACCAAACTGAACTGACAGCGCTTTGGCAATGCGCTTGAGATTGTCAAGGACCATATTCTCCATAACAAGCCTCCTTCCCAATCACTTTTATAATATCATTCAGAGTGGCCGTTTACAATAAAAAAATACAAAAATTTTGATCATTTAACAAAAATTTTTTGCACCCGGATCGTTAGACTGTACTCAGCAGTTATGCTAAACTAATTTAATTGGAAGAAATGTGTGCTGCAGACAGTAGAGGACAGTACAGATGAAACCCCTGCACAGGAGAATTGTACAACGGAAAATAGCAGAAGCCCGTGAGGCCAAAGCGCTCCGCAAGCAGGAAGAAGCTGCTCAGGCAATGCTGGCTGACGGTGTCAGGAGCCAGAGTCCGGCTAAGACGGAGGATAATAAGGCATGGCGTTCGACAGAGAAGGCCAGGCGCGGTCTCGCGCGCGTTATTTTCTCCCGTGGCTTCCTGATCGCGTTTCTGGTACTGATTCAGCTCCTGGTTTCGGTGATCGTCTTCCAGATCCTTCCGCAGTATGCGACATGGATTCAGATCCTGTTCCGCCTGGCTGCGGCGATCGTGGT